>NZ_JBHTJA010000015.1:0-103963 GCF_042675525.1 Actinomadura sediminis | reverse complement strand
CCCGCAGCCGGGGCGTCGTGCGGGTCCGGACGCGCGAGACCGTGCGGCGCTGGGCGCGGGCGGCGGCGCGCCGCCGTGCGCGGGCGAGCCTGCGGCGGCGGGCGCGTTCGGCGGTGTTGCGGCGGTGCCGCAGTTCGGGCGGGATGAGGTCGTGGCGTCCGGCGATGAACTCCTGCACCCAGATCTTGCCGCGGATGAGGGGGCGGCGGATCCGCTTCTCGCGGTTGACGGCGCGGGCGTACTTGCGGGAGTCGACGTCGTATCGCCAGCGGGACCACGGGGAGCCCGGACGGGCGACGCGGACGGCGCCGACGAGCAGCAGCGCGGGCACGAAGAGGCCGATGAGGCCCGTCCAGATCTTGCCCTTGAGGAGCGTCAGCGTCGCGAAGACCAGGTTGATCGCGAGGGACGCGACGTAGAACCCGGAGATGAGCTCGACCTGGACTCCGGGGACGGACGGGAGCGGCGAACTCTCCACGCCGAGCGGGTTGACGCCGAGCAGGAGCAGGCCGGTGACGGCGATCGCGACGAACACGGCGTCGACGGACGCGCGGCCCTTCTCCGTCCAGTAGACGTCGCTGAGGTGCAGGATCAGCGCGAACTCGTCGAGGACGAGCGCGGACCCCATGCCGAAGACGACGGCGGCGGCGAGGTCGAACCCGACGCGGCCGTCCGGGACGGCGAGGCTCGCGACGCCGCCGAGCAGCATGAGGACGACGCCGAACACGACGTGGTGGATGTGGACGTCGCCCGCCTTGACGTTGCGGAACCACCAGCGGACGTTCGCGCGGATCAGCCGCACGTTCACCCGGGTGAGGACGAACGTGACGATGAACGCGACGAAGAAGCCGAACAGCGGCAGGCGGCCGGTGTCGACGATGCGTTCCTCGAACAAATGGATCATGAGCCCCCCGTGGGCTCCATGATGCCCGGTGACTTGCACCGTTATCGTGGGAACCTGCCGATCATGGACGTTCGAGGGGGAGCCGTGGGCGGGATCGTGGAGCGGTGCGACCCCGGCGGGCGCGCCTGGATCGCCGAGGCGATCCGGCTGGTGGAGGCGGACGCGAACCGCAGCGCGGACACGCACCTGCACGTGTTCCCGCTGCCGCCCGAATGGGGCATCGACCTGTACATGAAGGACGAGTCGGTGCATCCGACCGGGTCGCTGAAGCACCGGCTCGCGCGGTCGCTGTTCCTGTACGGGCTGGCGAACGGGTGGATCACCCGCGACACGACGATCATCGAGGCGTCCAGCGGGTCGACGGCGGTGTCGGAGGCGTACTTCGCGCGGCTGCTGGGGCTGCCGTTCGTCGCGGTGATGCCGGCGTCGACGAGCCCGGAGAAGATCTCGCTGATCGAGTTCCACGGCGGCCGCTGCCATCTGGTGGACGAGCCGGGCGCGATCTACGACGAGTCGCGGCGGCTCGCGGCCGAGTGCGGCGGCCACTTCATGGACCAGTTCACGTTCGCCGAGCGGGCGACGGACTGGCGCGGCAACAACAACATCGCCGAGTCGATCTTCGAGCAGCTGCGGCTGGAGCGGTTCCCCGAGCCGTCCTGGGTGGTGGTGGGCGCCGGGACGGGCGGGACGTCCGCGACGATCGGCCGCTACGTCCGGTACCGGCGGTTCCAGACGCGGCTCGCGGTGGTCGATCCGGAGGGGTCGGCGTTCTTCGGCTCGTTCCAGGACCAGGACCCCGGACGGACGGCGTCCGGTTCGCGCATCGAGGGCATCGGGCGCCCGCGCGTCGAGCCGTCCTTCCTGCCGACGGTGATCGACCGGATGATCCGGGTGCCGGACGCGGCGTCGATCGCGGCGATGCGGTGGACGAGCGCGGTCGGCGGCCGGAGCGTGGGCGGTTCGACGGGCACGAACATGTGGGGCGTGGTGCGGCTGATCGCGGAGATGCGGGCGCGGGGGGAGCGCGGCAGCGTGGTGACGCTGATCTGCGACGGCGGCGAGCGCTACACGGGGACGTACGGTTCGGACGCGTGGCTGCGCACGCAGGGGCTCGACATCGCGCCGTACATGGCGGCGCTGGAGACGTTCCTCGCGACCGGCGTGCTCCCGGACGTCGAACCGGACGGGCCGGGCGGCGGCGTCACATGAGCCGGATCGGGTTCACCAGGTCGGCGTAGATCAGCAGGCCGCCCATGACGATCAGCACGATCGCCATCGCGTACGTGACGGGCAGCGCCTTGGCGATGTCCACGTAGCCGGGGTCGGGCCTGCGGAAGATCTTCGCGAAGAACTTCTTGACCGCCTCCAGCAGGGCGCCGGCGATGTGGCCGCCGTCCAGCGGGAGCAGCGGGACGAGGTTGAACAGCCCGACCGCGAGGTTCAGCGAACCGAGCAGCATGACGAAGTAGGAGACCTTCTCCTGCCCGGTGAGCGCGTCGGACGCGGCGACCTCGCCGCCGAACCGGCTGACGCCGACGACGCCGACCGGCCCGTTCGGGTCGCGTTCCTCGCCGCCGAACGCCGCCTCCCACACGCCGACCATCTTCTGCGGCATGTGGA
The DNA here is from genome assembly GCF_042675525.1 of Actinomadura sediminis. NCBI lineage: Bacteria > Bacillati > Actinomycetota > Actinomycetes > Streptosporangiales > Thermomonosporaceae > Actinomadura > Actinomadura sediminis. The sequence goes on along the minus strand of NZ_JBHTJA010000015.1, from coordinate 101,439 downwards.
GCAGCGCCTCGACGGTCCGGCCGGTGAGGTCGGTCATGTGCTCGGCGACGGCCCCGGGCCCCTGCCGTTCGAGCTCGCGGACGGGGGTGATGCCGAGGAAGCCGACGGTGACGACCTTGTCCGGGTCGTCCAGGCTCTGCAACCGGTTCTGCGTGATCGGGACGTCCAGCCGCATGCTCTCGCCGTCGCGCTCGATCATCACCGGGACGGTCTTGTTCGCCGAGTCGCGGATCAGCAGCTGGAGCTGCTCGTAGTCCTCGATGCGAGTGCCGCCGAAGGAGACCACGCGGTCGCCGGCCTGCAGCCCGGCCTGCCGCGCCGGGGTGGGCGTGGCGTCGGCGGGGCAGGTGTCGACCTCCGCGGCCTGGCTCGTCGGGATGATGCAGTCGGAGACCTGATGGATGACGGGCTTGCTCACGTACGTGCCGAGGCCCATGATCAGGATCCCGAAGAACACCACCGCGAGCAGCAGGTTCATCGCGGGCCCGCCGAACATGATCAGCAGCTTCTGCCACCAGGGCTTGACGTAGAAGACGCGGTCCTCGTCGCCGGGCCGGACCTCCTCCAGGGCCGCGCCGCGCGCCGACTCGATCAGTCCCTGCCACGGGCCGGTGCTGATCTGCCGGATCTGGCCGGGCTTGTCGCCCTTGCGGGGCGGGAGCATCCCGATCATCCGGATGTAGCCGCCGAGCGGGATCCACTTGATGCCGTACTCGGTCTCGCCCTTGCGCCGGGACCACAGCGTGGGGCCGAAACCGACCATGAACTGGGTGGTGCGCACCTTGAACAGCTTGGCGAAGGAGAAGTGTCCCAGTTCGTGCAGGGCGATGGACGCCATCAGGCCGAAGAAAAGGATCAGTACGCCGGCCAGCCAGCCCATGCGTCACGCCCTCCGGTCGTCCGCACCCCCGCCCGGCGGGGTGATCTCCAGGAACCAACTCAGCGTACGTCATGCGGCGGGCCGTCCGGATGCCCCGGGAATCCGCCCCTGGGAGCGGACAGCGCGGGTCGGGAAGGCGATGGGGGCGTGCGCGAGGAAGTTCTCCACCGACCCGCCCGCCGGCCGGCCCCGGGGCTGGTCGAGGCGGCGACGCCGCTGCTAGCCTGACGCGAAAGCCGTTCATCCCGTGCGGGAGAGTCCCCGGCAGCCGGCCCGGGACGCCGAAGGAGCAAATCCTCCCCGGAACCTCTCAGGCCCATGGACCGCACGGGCCAGGCGACCTCTGGAAAGCGGGGACCCCGGTCCCCCGCCGAAGGTGAAAGCCCGCGGCGCGCGGCGTCCGCTCGGACGTCCGGCCGCGGGTGAAACTCTCAGGCGCCGATGACAGAGGGGGAGGCACCGAGACGCCCGGTGCGCGAGTGGGACGATGGACCACGTCGCGCCCGTGACGAAGGAGCCGAACCGATGTCCGCCGATCCCAACGCGAAGAGAACGCCGCTGCACGACGTCCACACGGACCTCGGCGCGCACCTCGTCGACTTCGCCGGGTACATGATGCCGCTGCGCTACGCCGGCGAGACGGCCGAGCACCGCGCCGTCCGCACCGGCGCCGGGCTGTTCGACCTGTCCCACATGGGGGAGATCTTCCTCGCCGGGCCGGGCGCCGGGGAGGCCCTCGACCACGCGCTCGTCGGGAACCTGTCGCCGATGAAGGTCGGCAAGGCCCGCTACACGATGATCTGCGCGCCCGACGGCGGCGTCCTCGACGATCTGATCGTGTACCGGCTCGCGGACGAGACGTGGATGGTCGTCGCGAACGCCGCGAACGCGGACGTCGTCCACGACGCGCTCGTCGAGCGGGCGCGCGGGTTCGACGCGGCCGTCGAGGACCGGTCCGCCGCGTACGCGCTCGTCGCGCTCCAGGGCCCGCGCGCGCAGGGGATCCTCGAGCGCTTCACCGGCGCGCCGCTGGACGACCTCAGGTACTACGCCGTGCTGGCGGCCGAGGTGGCGGGCGTCGACGCGCTCGTCGCCCGCACCGGCTACACGGGCGAGGACGGCTTCGAGCTGTTCGTCGACGCGGGCGACGCCGAGCGGCTGTGGCGGGAGCTGGCGGCCGTGGACGGCGTCGTCCCGTGCGGCCTCGCGGCGCGCGACAGCCTCCGGCTGGAGGCGGGGATGCCGCTGTACGGCAACGAGCTGACGGCCGAGACCACCCCGTTCGAAGCCGGGCTGGGCCGTGTCGTCAAACTGGACAAGCCCGTCGATTTCGTCGGGAAGAACGCCCTGGCGGCGCAGGCGCAGACCCCCGCGGGCCGTAGGCTCGTGGGACTGGTGGCGCGGGGGCGTCGCGCGCCCCGCAAGGGGTATGCGGTCGTCACGTCCGACGGCGCTCCGTGCGGCGTCGTGACGAGCGGCGCGCCGTCGCCCACACTGGGCAAGCCGATCGCCATGGCGTACCTCGACACCGGTGTCGAGGAGTCCGATCTGGCCGTGGACGTCCGCGGCCGGACCGAACCGGTCGACGTGGTCGCCCTGCCGTTCTACAAGCGTCCTTGAAAGAGAGAGCAACAACGTGAGCGTTCCGGAGCAGCTCCGCTACAGCGAGGAGCACGAGTGGGTGGCCGGCCTCGACAGCGCCGGGCAGGCGCCCGAGGACGGCATCGTCACGGTCGGGATCACGGCCCACGCCGCCGAGGCCCTCGGTGAGATCGTCTACCTCGAGCTGCAGCCGTCCGAGGGCGACACCGTCGAGGCGGGCGAGCCCTGCGGCGAGGTGGAGTCGACCAAGTCGGTCAGCGACCTGTACTCCCCGGTCAGCGGCGAGATCACGGCGATCAACACGAGCGTGGTGGACGAGCCGAGCGTGATCAACGACGACCCGTACGGGGAGGGCTGGATCTTCAAGGTGCGCATCTCCGAGGAGCCGGGCGACCTGCTGGACTCGGCCGCCTACGACAAGCTCGTCGAGGAGGCGTGACGGTGTCGCTCTACGCTTCGCTGGCCGAGGCCGACCCGCAGGTCGCCGAGGCCGTCGGCGCCGAGCTGCGGCGCCAGCAGTCGACGCTGGAGATGATCGCGTCGGAGAACTTCGCGCCGACGTCGGTGCTGGAGGCGCAGGGGTCGGTCCTCACCAACAAGTACGCCGAGGGCTACCCGGGGCGCCGGTACTACGGCGGCTGCGAGTACGTGGACGTCACCGAGCAGCTCGCGATCGACCGCGCCACGGAGCTGTTCGGCGCCGAGCACGCGAACGTCCAGCCGCACAGCGGCGCGCAGGCCAACACGGCCGTGTACTTCGCGCTGCTTCAGCACGGCGACACGATCCTCGGGCTGGACCTCGCGCACGGCGGGCACCTCACCCACGGGATGCGGCTGAACTACTCCGGCAAGGTGCTGAACGTGGTGCCCTACCACGTGCGCGCGGACGACGGCCGGGTCGACATGGACGAGGTGGCCTCGCTGGCCGCCGAGCACCGGCCGAAGATGATCGTGGCGGGCTGGTCGGCGTACCCGCGGCAGCTCGACTTCGCGGCGTTCCGGGAGATCGCCGACTCCGTCGGGGCCCTGCTCATGGTCGACATGGCGCACTTCGCGGGCCTCGTCGCGGCGGGCCTGCACCCCTCGCCCGTCCCGCACGCGGACATCGTCACGACGACGACGCACAAGACGCTGGGCGGGCCGCGCGGCGGGCTGATCCTGTCCCGCGAGGAGTACGGCAAGAAGATCAACTCGGCGGTGTTCCCCGGCATGCAGGGCGGGCCGCTGGAGCACGTGATCGCCGCGAAGGCGGTGGCGCTGAAGATCGCCGGTTCGGACGAGTTCCGCGCGCGGCAGTCGCGCACCGTCGAGGGCGCGAAGATCCTCGCCGAGCGCCTCCTCGCCGAGGACTCGGCGAAGGCCGGTGTGAAGGTGCTGACCGGCGGCACGGACGTCCACCTGGTCCTGGTCGACCTCGTGGACTCGGAGCTGACCGGGCGGGACGCCGAGGACCGGCTGCACGACATCGGGATCACCGTCAACCGGAACGCGGTCCCGAACGACCCGCGCCCGCCGATGGTGACGTCCGGGCTGCGGATCGGCACCCCGGCGCTGGCCACGCGCGGGTTCACGACGGAGGACTTCGCCGAGGTCGCCGACGTGATCGCGCTGGCGCTGCAGCCGTCGTTCGACCGGGACGCGCTGGCCGCGCGGGTGAAGACCCTCGCGGACCGGCACCCGCTGTATCCGAACCTCTAGATCGCCGTTCCCCGCCGGGCCCGCGCGGCCCGGCGGGGAACGCGGGGGGCATCCATGGCCATCAGCGTTTTCGACCTGTTCAAGATCGGCATCGGCCCCTCCTCCTCGCACACCGGCGGCCCGATGGCGGCCGCGCACCGGTTCGCCCGGGGCCTGGACCGGGACGGGCTGCTGGAGAAGACCGCGTCCGTGCGGGCCGTCCTGTACGGGTCGCTGGGCCTCACGGGCAAGGGGCACGGCAGCGACAAGGCCGTGATCCTCGGCTTGCAGGGGGACAAGCCCGAGACCGTGGACGTCGACACCGCCGACGAGCGCGTCGCGGACGTCCGCGCCCGCGGGACGCTCCGGCTGTTCGGCGACCGCGACGTCCCGTTCGAGGTCGGGGAGCACCTGGTGTTCGAGCGGAAGGAGTCGCTGCCCGGGCACCCGAACGGGATGCGGTTCGCCGCGTTCGACGACGCGGGGAACGAGCTGCGCGCGAAGGTGTACTACTCGGTCGGCGGCGGGTTCATCGTGGACGAGAACGCCACCGGCGCCGACCGCATCAAGCCGGACGACACGGTCCTGCCGCACCGTTTCGACACGGCCGCCGAGCTGCTGGAGCGCTGCGCGGAGACGGGCCTGTCGGTGTCGGGCCTCATGCTGGAGAACGAGCGCGCGTTCGGCCGTTCGACCGCCGAGATCCGCGCGCGGCTCCTCGAGCTGTGGGACGTCATGCGCGCGTGCGTCGAGCGGGGCTGCGGCCGCGAGGGGCTGCTCCCCGGCGGGCTGAAGGTCCGCCGCCGCGCACCGCAGCTCCACCGGCAGCTCATGGCGGAGAAGCCCGCCGATCCCCTGCACGCGATGGACTGGGTGACGCTGTTCGCCCTCGCCGTGAACGAGGAGAACGCGGCGGGCGGCCGGATCGTCACCGCCCCGACGAACGGGGCCGCGGGCATCATCCCGGCCGTCCTGCACTACTACGACCGGTTCGTCCCCGGCCGGGACGACGACGGGGTCGTCCGGTTCATGCTGGCCGCCGGGGCGATGGGCGTGCTGTTCAAGCAGAACGCGTCCATCTCCGGCGCGGAGGTGGGCTGCCAGGGCGAGGTCGGTTCGGCCTGCTCGATGGCCGCCGCCGGGCTCACCGAGGTCCTCGGCGGGACGCCCGAGCAGGTGGAGAACGCGGCCGAGATCGGCATCGAGCACAACCTCGGCCTCACGTGCGACCCGGTGGGCGGGCTCGTCCAGGTGCCGTGCATCGAGCGCAACGCGGTCGGCGCCATCAAGGCCATCAGCGCGGCCCGCATCGCGCTGCGCGGCGACGGCCGCCACTTCGTCACCCTCGACAAGGCGATCAAGACGATGCGCGACACCGGCCGCGACATGCTCGACAAGTACAAGGAGACGTCCCGCGGCGGCCTCGCCGTCAACGTCATCGAATGCTGACGGAGCGTGCAGCCCGCTCGGCAGCGTCCCGGCATGGTCACTCGCGGCGTCGACCTCCCCGGCGAACTCGACGCCAGGCTGGTCGAGATCGCGGCGGCCGACGCTGTCTCGACCAACACCGTGATCGTCCGCGCGGTCGCGGAGTTCCTCGCGCGCCGCGATCGGAGGGTCGCCTCCGGCGAAGCCGCGGACTCGTGACGACACACGGAAAGGCCCGGGAGCCGCGGTGGAAATGGGAAGTGCCGCAACCCCCGGGCCGGCGGGCCGCTCAGTGGAAGGGGCCCATGCCGTGATCCGTGTGTTCCCTCCATACGTCGAAGAGCCCCTCTGCGGAGCCGCCCGTGCGTGGGTGGTGGGACAAGCGCGCCTCCTTCTGCTCTCGACGTCAAGTTCTCTATTCGGACATTAGTCGCGTATCCGACACCGTCGTCCCAACGGCGTTCCAAAGCGCCGTCAAGCCTTCGGACGACGCGTTCAGACAACGCGTTCAGACAACGGTCGTGGGTTCGTCCTTCGCCACCAGGCGCAGGCGGACGACCGTCGGGACTGTGTCGCGTTCGAGGGCGGCGCACAGGCGCGGGACGCCCTCCTCCTGGATGCGGCGGCGCAGGTCGGCGGCGTCGGCGCGGTGCCCGTAGGTGACGTTGAGGCGCAGCTCGGGGTCACGGGACGAGCCGAGCAGGCGGGCGCGGACCCGGCGGACGCCCGGATACCGCTCGATCTCCCGCTCCAGGGCCCCGGTGACGGCCTTCGCGGACAGGCTCGTCCTCCCGCCGTCCGGGTCGGGCTCCATCGCGAGTTCGGGGACGCGGCGGGTGCGGACCTGGCCGATCAGCCACAGCACTCCGAGAAGCGCGAGGACGACGGCCGCGGCCGCGATCGCGGGCCAGAACCACGCGTTGTCCTCGGCGAACCGCCGGACGTCCGGGGAGAGCACCCGCGTCGTCTCGTCGCCGAACAGGCCCGCGCCGCGGGCGAGGCCCGCCCCGCCGGCGGCGAGCAGGACGACGCCCAGCAGGATGAGGCCGGTGCGGTTCGCGCGGGCGGGATGCCGGTCCATCAGTCTCCTTCGGCTCTGAGCCGGACCTTGACCGCGCGGGGCGGGAACGGCCGGAGCCGGTCCAGCCGCTCCTGGACGGCCGTCGCGACGCCCTGCCCGAGGCCCTCGGGGTCGTGCACGGGGGTCTCGGCGCGGACCTGCACCTTGCGGCGGCGCAGCTTCACCTTGCGGACGCGCGAGACGCCCGGGGCGTCCTCGGCCGCGGCGGCCGCCGCGCGCTTCAGCCCGCGCCGGTTCACGCCCATCACCACGTTCGGGTCGTCGCCCTGCAGCGGGACCATGCGGGTGCGGCCCGGCAGCAGGCCCGCGAGCAGGAAGATCAGGCCGAGCGCGGCGAGCGCGGCGGTGATGCCGAGGACCTTCGGGTCGTTCCAGGCCGCGTCCGAGACCCGCTCGTACGGGACCAGGTGCCAGGGCCGGTCGAGCAGGCCGGTGATCACCTCGATGGCGGTGAGGACGGCGGCGGCGGTCAGCAGGACCGCGGCGAGCGTCGCCATCCGGACCCGCCGTGACCGGAACGCGTGCCGGGCGGCGCGGTCGGCCTTGCGGGCCCGGGCGGCCCGATCCGCGTGCCCGGTACGGGCCGGACGGACGTGCCCCGCGTGCGTCGTCATCGGACCGTCCTCTCGCGCGCGGGCGGCTGGTCCAGCTCCGCGACGTCCACGTCCACCTGCCGGACCGTCAGCCCGGTCAGCGCCTCGACCCGTTCGCGCACGTTGTCGCGGACGCGGCGGGCCGTCTCGCGCACCGGCATCGGGTACGTCACCGACAGCGCGACCCGCGCGGTGACGATGTCGCCGTCCACGCGGACCTCGGTGCGGGCGGCGCGGCGCCCGGGGACGGACACCCCGAGCAGCGAGCGGCCGAGCCCGCCGGACTCCTCGACCTCGCCGGCGGCGCGGGCTACGATCCGCGCGACGGCCCGGTCGCTGATCCGCGTCTCGCCCCGTTCACCGGACGGCGCGTCCTCCCGGGCGTCCTCCCGGGCGTCCTCCCCGGCGTCCGGCGGCGCGGTCATCGCGGCCGCTTCCCGGCGTTCATCGAGAAGAGCTGCCGGATGTCCAGCTCGCCCTCGATGGCGCGGCCGATCAGGAAGCCGAACGCGCCCAGCAGCAGCACGATGAAGAACGCGCCGAAGCCGCCGAACGCGCCCGCGAACCCGAGCGCGATGCCGAACGCCAGGCCGACCAGCGGCCACAGCAGTCTCATGTCCATCCGGATCTCCCCCTCAGCCTTCGGCCAGGTCCCCGATCAGCACGTCGACCGCGCGCCCCTCGCACAGCGGACGGACGAGCCCGCGGACGTCCTCGGCGACCGACGGCAGCGGGCGGCCGTACCGGGCGACGATCCCGACCTCGACCGTGCCGGCGCGGACGGCGACGCCCGCGAACGGCGCGCCCCGCCGGTAGGTCGCGACGCGGCCGTGCGGCCCGGCCGTCAGCGCCGTGACGTCGTCGCAGGTCAGCACCCGTTCGGCGATCCGCTCGGCGAGGACCTCGGCCGGCGACGGCTCGACCGGCGCGGCCGCCGCGGCGGCCTGCACCGCCGGTGCGGCGCGGGGCCGCTCCGGCGCGTTCGTCCACGTGATCATCGGACCCGCGGCTCCTCGGGCTGCCGGTCCTTGTCCTCGTCCTCGTCCTCGAGGTGCACATCGTCGACGGAGATGTTGACCTCGACGACCTCCAGGCCGCACATGTGCTCGATCTCGTTACTGACGTTCCGGCGGATCGCGTTCCCCAGGTCCGGGATGGAGACGCCGTACTCGACGACGACGTCGATGTCCACGGCGGCCTGCCGTTCCCCGACCTGCACCTGCACGCCCTGCGTGGTGTCGCCGGACATGCCGGGCATCCGTTCCCGCATCGAGCCGAGCGCGCGGCTCATCCCGGCGCCCATCGCGTAGACGCCGCCGACCTGCCGGGCGGCCATCGACGCGATCTTCGCGACCACCACGTCGGCGATCGCCGTCTTGCCGCCCTGCGTGACCAGCTCGCTGCCACCCGAGTCGGACCGTCGCGACTGCTGCTGCGGCGGCTTGTGCATGGTCCCGGTCGCGCCCTGGCCCGTGCGCCCGTCGTCCTGACTCACGACGTCCCCCCAATGCATCGGTAACGCCAGGGTGATGCTCGCCACGGCCCAGAAAAACCGCCAAAATGGACAAAGATCAAGTCAACGACGCTTTGCCCCGGCATGCGAAGGGGCCGGTGGCACCCCACCGGCCCCGCCACGAGAACGCCTTCACCGAGCCCGCCCGGCGAGCCCGCCTATCCCTTGAACATCGCGCGCATCTTGCGCGCGGCGTCGCCCGGCTTCGGCGCCGCGCCCTTGCGGTGCTGCGCGGCGTCCCGCGCGGGCGCCCGCTCCTCGCCCTCGGCCGCGGCGTCGCGGGCCGTCTCGCCCTGGGTCCTGCGCTCGGTCTTGTCGTTCACGTCACCCACGACAACTCCCCCGATGTCGTTGCACTGACGAACCTTCGTCCCAGTGGTACCCCGAGTCGCGCCCGTTCTACCCGGCGGCCTGAGCGCGCTCCGGGTAGAAGCGCACCTCGGGGCGTCCGACCTGCCCGTAGTGGGGGCGGCGCGCGGCCAGCCCGTTGTCGGCGAGGTACTCCAGGTAGCGGCGCGCGGTGACGCGGGAGACCCCGGTCAGATCGGCGACGGCCGCGGCCGACAGCCCGTCCGCCGCCCCGCTCAGCGCCGCGCTGACCCGCTCCAGCGTGTCGCCGCTCATCCCCTTCGGCAGCGCCGGCCGCCCCGGGGTGCGGAGCGCGGCGAGCATCCCGTCCACGTCGGCCTGTCCCGCGACCTGCCCGTCCCGCGCCGTCTGGTCGCGGAACCGCGCGTACCGTTCGAGCCGCTCCCGCAGCGACGCGAACGTGAACGGTTTCAGCAGGTACTGGACGATCCCGGACGACACCGCCGACCGGATGACGGTCAGGTCCCGCGCGGACGTGACGGCGATGACGTCCACGTCGCGGCCCTCGGCCCGCAGCGCCCGGCACACGGTGAGCCCGTGCGTGTCGGGCAGGTAGAAGTCCAGCAGGACGACGTCGACGGGCTCGCGGCGGCAGAACCGCAGCGCGTCCGCGCCCGAGTGGACCACGCCGGCCACCGCGAACCCCGGCACCCGCTCCACGTAGACGCGGTGCGCCTCCGCCGCGACGCGCTCGTCCTCCACCACCAGCACCCGGATCGGCGTGCCGCTCATCGCACCGTCTCCTCCGTCCGTTCGCCGACCGGCAGCCGGACGGTGAACTCCGCCCCGCCCTCCGCGCCGTCCCGCTCCGCGCCCGCTTCGGCACTCCCGGCGCCCACTTCGATGCTCCCGCCGTTCCGGCGCACCGCCTGCCCGACCAGCGCGAGCCCGAGACCGTGCCCGACCGCGTCGTCGCCGGCGTCCCGTCCGCCGGTGCCCTTCGTCGTCCAGCCGCGCCGGAACATGTCCGGGACTGCCGCCGGGTCGACGCCCGGGCCGCTGTCGGCGACCGTCAGCACGAGCGCGTCCGGCTCGGCCCGCACGGTGACCGTCACCCGGGGCCGCCGCCGGCCGGCCCCGGCGATCGCCGCGTCCACCGCGTTGTCGATCAGGTTGCCGAGGATCGTGACGAGGTCGCGCGGCTCGACGCCGCCCGCCGCGCCGTCCAGCGCCGACCCGCCGCCGAGTTCGAGCTCGACGCCGCGTTCGGCGGCCTCGGCCGACTTGCCGAGCAGCAGCGCCGCCAGCACCGGTTCGCGCACCGCGCCGACGACCCGGTCGGTGAGCCGCTGCGCCGCCGCCAGCTCCGACGTCGCGAACTCCACGGCCTGCTCCGGACGGCCGAGTTCGACCAGCGACACCACTGTATGCAGGCGGTTCGCGGCTTCGTGCGCCTGCGACCGCAGCGACTCGGCGAATCCGCGCACGCTGTCCAGCTCGCCGGCCAGCCCCTGCAGCTCGGTGTGGTCCCGCAGCGTCACGACGTTCCCCATGTACGCGCGCCCCCTCGCCCGGTCCCCGGAGCGGACGGGCGAGGTGTTCACGACCAGGACGCGCGTGTCCCCCACGTGGATCTCGTCCGAGCGGGGTCCGGGCGACACGAGCGCCGCGGCCAGCGCGTCCGGCAGCCCGAGACCGGCGGCGGGACGGCCGCGCACGTCGCCGGGCGGCGGCAGCCCGAGCAGGTCGCGGGCCGCGTCGTTGCACAGGACGACCCGTCCGGCCCGGTCGGTCAGCAGCAGCCCCTCCCGGACGGCGTGCAGGATCGCCTCGTAGTAGTCGAACATCTCGCGCAGCTCGCGGGGCGCGGCGCCGCGCGTCTGGCGGCGCAGCCGCGCCGAGATCAGCCAGCTCCCGGCGATCCCGGCGCCCAGCACCGCGGCCGCCACCAGGCCGAGCGACACGACCCGCTCCTCGAACTCCGCGGCGATCTCCCGGACGGTGATGCCCGCCGCGACCAGCGCCACCACGCGGCCCCGTTCGCCGGGCGCGGCGTCGCCGAACACGGGCGCGACCGTCCGGACGGACGGGCCGAGGGTGCCGGTGTAGGTCTCGCTGAACGTCCGGCCGGCGAGCGCGGGGCCGGTGTTGCCGACGAACCGGCCGCCGATCCGCGCGGGGTCCGGGTGGGTGTGGCGGACGCCGTCCGGCGTCATGATCGTGATGAAGTCGATCCCGGTGTCGTGCCTGATCAGCTCCGTGTAGGGCTGGAGGACGGACGTCGGGTCCGGCCGTTGGAGCGCGGCGCGCAGGCCCGGGGAGTCGGCGATGCTCTCCGCCACCGCCGTGACGGTCTGCTCCGCGCGGTCGTGCGCGGCGCGCCGCGCGTCCAGTCCGGCCAGGGCGGTGCCGACGACGAGCAGGCCGACGACGACGGCCTGCAGCACGAGCAGCCGCCGCGCCAGGCTCCAGCGCCCGAACGACGCCGCGGCCAGCGCCTTCACCTTCCGCAGACCTCCGGTCTCCGACACGTGAACGAAATGTACACAAAAGTGACTGGGGTCACAGGCCGCGCGCATAGTGGGCCCGCCGGACGAGCAGAGGAGACGGAACGTTGACCGCCACCCCCACCCCAGCGGGCCGCGAGCGCGGGGACCGCATGCACTACCTGTATCTCGCGGTCATCGCGGCCGTGATCGCCGGCGTGGCCGTCGGGATCGCCGCGCCGGAATTCGCGCTCGAACTGAAGCCGATCGGCGAGGCCTTCGTCAAACTGATCAAGATGATGATCGCGCCGGTCATCTTCTGCACGATCGTGCTCGGCGTCGGCTCGGTCGCCCGCGCGGCCAGCGTCGGCAAGGTCGGCGTCATCACCCTCGGCTACTTCCTGCTGATGTCGACGTTCGCGCTGACGATCGGCCTGGTCGTCGGCAACATGCTGCACCCGGGCGAGAACATGCGCCTCGACCCGTCGAGCGTGTCGTCGGCGCACGAGCAGGCCGAGGGCGGCGAGGGCACCGCCGACTTCCTGCTCGGCGTCATCCCCGACACGCTCGTGTCGGCGCTGACCACGGGCGAGGTGCTGCAGACGCTCCTGGTCGCCCTCCTGGTCGGTTTCGCGCTGCAGCGGCTCGGCCCGGCGGGCGCCCCGATCCTGCGGGGCGTCGAGCACCTCCAGAAGCTGGTCTTCCGCGTGCTCGCGATGATCATGTGGGCGGCGCCGGTCGGCGCGTTCGGCGCGATCGCCGCGGTCGTCGGCTCCAGCGGCTGGGACGCGCTGCGCAGCCTCGCCGTCATCATGGTCGGCTTCTACATCACCTGCGTGGTGTTCGTCTTCGTGATCCTCGGGGCGGTGCTGTGGCTGGTCGCCCGGATCAACGTGTTCGCGCTGCTGCGCTACCTCGCCCGCGAGTTCCTGCTGATCCTGTCGACGTCCTCCTCGGAGTCGGCGCTGCCCCGCCTCATCGCGAAGATGGAGCACCTCGGGATCAGCCGCCCGGTCGTCGGCATCACCGTCCCGACCGGCTACTCGTTCAACCTCGACGGCACCGCCATCTACCTGACCATGGCGACGCTGTTCATCGCGTCCGCGCAGGACCAGCCGCTGTCGGTCGGCGAGCAGATCCCGCTCCTGCTCTTCATGATCATCGCCTCGAAGGGCGCCGCGGGCGTCACCGGCGCCGGGCTCGCCACCCTCGCCGGCGGCCTCCAGTCGCACAGGCCCGAGCTCGTGGACGGCGTCGGCTTCATCGTCGGCATCGACCGCTTCATGTCGGAGGCCCGCGCCCTCACCAACTTCGCGGGCAACGCCGTCGCGACCGTCGTCATCGGCATCTGGACCCGCGAGTTCGACCGGGACAAGGCCCGCCGCGTCCTCGCGGGCGACGACCCGTTCGACGAGGCGACGATGCTGGACGACCACCACGGCGGCGGCACCGGCGGCGACAGCGGCGGCGGCACCGGCGCCGACCGGGCGGACGGCGCGGCCGGGCGGGAACCGGCGTCCGCCGGCACCGCCGCGCCCTGACCCCTCAGACCGCGGCGGGCTCCCGGGGGGCCAGCGAGGTGACGGTCGCCGGGAGCCCGCCGCGGGGGCGCATCGCGGTCAGGCCGGTGGGGCGCGGGTCCCGCCGGTCCGGCCGCAGCGTCGCGCGGGCGAGCAGCCGCGCGAGCATCACGGTCAGCTCGGTGGTCGCCATGGCGGAGCCGATGCAGCGGTGGGGGCCGCCGCCGAACGGGACGAACTCGTGCGGCCCCGGCCGCGGGCCGTCCGTCCAGCGTTCGGGGCGGAACGCGAGCGGTTCGGGCCACACCTCCGGCAGCCGGTGCGTGACGTACGGGCTGTAGATCACCATCGAGCCCGCGCGGACGCGGTGACCGGCGAACTCGAAGTCGGCGGCGACCTTGCGGGCGCTGACCGGGCCGGGCGGGCGGAGCCGCAGCGTCTCGTGGACGACGCCGTCGAGGTAGGGCATCCGCCGCAGCGCCTCGGCCGTCGGAGGGCCGGCCGCCGCGACCTCGGCGGCCGCGCGCTCCCACACGCCGTCCTCGGTCATCAGCGCGTGGACGGCCCACGCCATGGCGGCGGACGTGGTGTCGTACCCGGCGGCGATCAGGTTGATCGCCTGGTCGCGGACCTCCACGTCGCCGAGCCCCGACCCCTCCTCGTTCCGGCCGTGCACGAGGGTCGCGAGCACGTGGTCGTCCTCGTCGGCCGCACCGCGCCGAAGCCGGTCGATCTCGGCGAAGACGCGCGCGTCGGCGACCCGCCGCGCGGCCATCGCGCGGCGCCAGGCGGGCGTGCGCAGCCGCCGGTGGGCGCGCAGGGCCTGCGGCATCCGGTCGATCATCTCCAGCATCGGCTGCAGGCCGTCGCCGACGAGCCGCGCGTCCGCCGCCAGCCGCCGCCCGAACAGCGCCTCGATGGTGCTGCGCCGGATCGCCGCCCGGAACTCGGCGTAGACGTCGACCCGCTCGCCGTCGGCCCAGCCGTCGAGGACGCGGTCGGCGTTCTCCGCCATGGTCCGCACGTAGCGATCGATCTGCCGGTGGTGCAGGGCGGGCCGGACGAGCGCGCGGCGGCGGCGGTGGTCCTCGCCGTCGCTCACGATCAGCGAGGTCTCGCCGTTGACGGGGACGAGGCTCTCGAACGCCTCCCGGTTGCGGAAGAGGTGCTGGTTGCCGAACACGAACCTGTTGGCGTCCGGTCCGAGCAGGTACACGTACCCGGCGCGCCCGGTGCCGAGCCGGAACACCGGCCCGTGCCGTTCGTACAGCGTGATGAGAGCGTCGTAGCGGCGCAGCGCCAGGTCGGCGAGCGCCCGTGCCTGCTGGAACACGGCCACCTCCCGGTTTCGCTACAAATGTAGCGAACCCATGCTACAACCGGCGCGGACGCCGCCCGAGCGGGCCGGGTCCGGGTTCAGCGCAGGAGGGTCGCGACGGCCGCCTCGGCCGCCCGGACCAGCCACGCCCGGTCGGCCGGGCCGTAGAAGGGACGGGCCAGGGCCTCGTAGAGGACGCCGTCGAGCTGCGCGACCAGCAGGCGGGCGGCGCGCTCGGGGTCGGGCACCCCCGCGTCGTTCAGCCCGGCCCGCGCGCGGTGCAGGAACCGCAGGCTCGCCCGCTCCAGATGCGGGCGCAGCTCCGGGCGGCGCGCCGCGTCGAGGTACAGCTCCAGCCGCGCCCGCGTCCGCTGCCGCGCCGGCCCGAGCCAGTACTCCAGCAGGTCGGCGAGCGCGGCCACCGCGTCGTCCGGTGCGCCGCCCGGCACGGGCTGGAGCCGGTCGAGGGCCGCCTCGTCCAGCTCGACGATCCGCTCCAGGACGGCCCCGAGCAGCGCCGACCGGGTGCGGTAGCAACTGCTCGCGCTGCCCGGCGGCAGTCCCGCCCGGGCGTCCACGGCGCGATGGGTCAGCCCGCGCAGCCCCTCGTCCGCGATCACCTCGATGGCCGCGTCCGCGGCGCGCACCGCGCGTGGTGTGCCCATGCGCCCCACAATGCCAGTCCCGGGCGGACCCCGCCGACACGACGGACGCGACGGACGCGACGGACCCGCCCGCCGGGCCTCAGGCCGTCTCCAGGCGCGGTCGGCGCCGGTCGGGGCGGGGGAAGGTCAGCCGGAACCGGATCACGGCGGGCAGGTCGGGCATCCCGACCGCCCGCCGGTACCGCTCCACGGGTCCGGCGCCCAGCTCCCCGTACACCTCGCCCAGCACGGCGTCGCCCGCGCACACCACCGTCATCCGCAGCCGCGGCCGGTGCACGCTCCCGGTCAGCCGGATCCGGACGTCCGCGACGCCCGGCAGGCTCCGCGCGTCCCGGTCGAGGTCGCCCGCGGCCGCCCGCGCGCGGTCGCGCGTCCGGGCGTCCAGGTCGGGCCGCCACTGCTGGACGGCCGACCGGAGCTGCATGATCAGCCATAGCTGCCCGCTCAGCGCCGCCGCCTCGGCGAGGCCCGTCAGCACCGGAAGGAACCAGAGGCTGTCGGTGGCGAACGCCACCAGCGCCGGATGGAAGGGCGGCGCGTCCGCCAGGCCGAAGGCGCCGCGCCCGAGGGCGAGCGCCGCGGCGCCGCAGCCCGCCAGGACGGCCCCGGTCGCCGTGATCGCGATCCGCATGCGTCTCCCCTCAGCCCCGGCGGTAGCCGACGCGGACGTCCACGGGCGGCCGCCGCATCGGCTCGATCGAGTCCAGCCGCTCGCCGACGGCGTCGGCGACGAGGTCCGCCAGGTTGGCGGGGTTGTGGTACGGCGTCTTGACCCGCACGACGATCCGCCGCCGCAGCACGCCGGGGCCGCGGACGCGCGCGCGTTCGATCCCGGGCACCCGCAGGGCCGCGACCGCGACCGCCCGCCGCAGGTAGCCGCGGCCGAGCCCGCCGACGAGCCGCGCGTCCGCCCCGGCGAGCGGGACGGCCCGCAGCCGTCCCGGCAGCCCGGCGAGGACGAGTGCGACCCCGAGCGCGGTGGTCGCGGCGGCCGCGGCCGTCACGGCCGGGTCGCTCCACGGGAGCCGGTGCAGGGCGTCCACGACGCGGTCGGCGCCGGGGATCGGATGGACTCCGGAGCCGAGCGCCGCCGCCAGCAGCTCGACGGCCGCGACGCCGCCGAGCGCGGTGAGCAGCAGCGCGGCGGTCAGCCCGGCGAACGCCCGGCGCGGCCGAAACTCGCGGACCGCCAGGCGCCGTGCCCGCCTCTCGTTCTGCGCTTCCCGAATCAGGTCCTTGACCAGCGTCTCGGTCACAGCCACCCCCGTGAGCCACATCGGACGTCGTTGCTCATCGTGACCGAAGAACACGGGGAGTGAAACACGCCATGCCGACATTTACGCACGTCAGCGCAAGATCACCGGACGTGGGGGGCGGATCGCCGCCCGGGCGTCAGCGGAAGACGACCGTCCGGTCGCCGTTGAGCAGGACGCGGTGCTCGGAGTGCCACCGGACGGCGCGGGCCAACGCGAGGCACTCGACGTCCCGTCCCACGGCGACGAGCTCCTCGGGGCTGTGGGTGTGGTCGACCCGCGCGACCTCCTGCTCGATGATCGGGCCCTCGTCCAGGTCGGCGGTGACGTAGTGCGCGGTCGCGCCGATCACCTTGACGCCACGCGCGTGCGCCTGGTGGTAGGGCCGGGCGCCCTTGAAGCTCGGCAGGAACGAGTGGTGGATGTTGATGATCTGCCCGGGGAGCTTGGCGCAGAAGTCGTCCGACAGGATCTGCATGTAGCGGGCGAGGACGACCAGGTCGGCGCGGTAGTGCTCGACCAGCGCGAGGATCTCGGCCTCCTGCGCGGGCTTGCCGCCGGACCCGGCCGGCAGGTGGTGGTAGTCGATCCCGTACGACTGGGTGAGCGGCCGCAGGTCGGGGTGGTTGGACGCGACCGCGACGACGTCGATGTCCAGCAGCCCGGACCGGTGGCGGAACAGCAGGTCGTTCAGGCAGTGCCCGCCCTTGGACACCATGATGAGCACGCGCGGCCTCTCGGCGAGGTCGTGCAGTTGCCACTCCAGCCCCAGCTCGGGCACGAGCGACGCGAACGCGCCGCGCAGCCCGTCCGGGTCGGTGTCGGGAAGCGCGGCGAACTGGACCCGCATGAAGAACGTGCCGGACTCGGGGTCGCCGAACTGCTGGCTCTCCACGATGTTGCACCCGCGCTCGGCGAGGAGCCCGGAGACCGCGGCGACGATTCCGGGCCGGTCGGGGCACGACAGGGTCAGGACGTATTGCTTCACGATCTCTCTCTCGCCACGATCCGGCTTTTCGGTCCCCGAGCTTACGCCGCCGAGCCCCGGTCCGGACGCCGGACCCGCAGGTCGCGGGCATGTTCGGGACCCGCGAGGACGGGACGGGCGGGTGCGGCGGCGCCGCCGCGCCGGGTTCGGCCCACCTTGCGGAAGAAGTCCCGCATGTCTCCCACGAGGCGGCCGGGGAAGCCGATTGTCAGAACAGAGCGTTCCGTTCTGGACATGGCGGGGCCGAAGCGACAGAATGGTCCACATGTCGCCGCTGCTCACCCTGCGCGCGCGCAACCGCGCGCTGCTGTCCCGCCAGATGCTCCTCGACCGGGCCTCGATCCCCGTGGTGGCGGCCGTCGAGCGGCTCGCCGGACTCCAGGCGCAGACGCCGCACTCCTGGTACGCCGGCCTGGGCGCGCGGCTGGACGGCGTGACGCCGGGCGACATCGCGGACCTGCTCGTCGACCGCGAACTCGTCCGGCTGGCGCTGATGCGGTCGACGATCCACCTGGTGAGCGCGCGGGACGCGCTGTGGCTGCGGCCGCTGATCCAGCCCGTCCTCGACCGGGACCTGTTCAAGAACTTCACGCACGGCAAGCCCGTCGAGGGCCTGGACATGGACGAGCTCGTCGCCGCCGCCCGTCCGCTGCTGGAGGCCGGGCCGCTGACGGGCGGGCGGCTCGGCGCGGCGCTCGCGGAGCACGGGCGCGCGGCCGGGTGGGGCGAGCGTCCGCCCGCGTCGCTGGCGTACGCGGCCCGCAACCGGATGGCGCTGGTGCAGGTGCCGCCGCGCGGCGTGTGGGGGAAGAGCGGGCCGATCGCGCACACCACCGCCGAGTCGTGGCTCGGGCGGCCGCTCGCCGCGGACGCCTCCCTCGAGGAACTGGTCCTGCGCTACCTCGCCGCGTTCGGCCCGGCGAGCGTGATGGACGTGCAGACGTGGTCGGGGCTCACGCGGCTGAAGGGCGTCGTGGAGGGGCTGCGGCCCCGGCTGGCGACGTTCACCGACGAGGCGAGCGGGCGCGAGCTGTTCGACCTGCCCGACGCCCCGCGCCCGGACCCCGCGACGCCCGCGCCGCCGCGCCTGCTGTACGACTTCGACAACCTGCTGCTGTCGCACGCCGACCGGTCGCTGGTGGTCACCGATGCCTACCGGGCGCAGAAGTACGCGAAGCGCCGGCCGATTCCCGGGATCGTGCTGCTCGACGGCTTCACGGGCGGCGAGTGGGAGCTCGCGCGGGACCGCGACGCGGCCGTCCTGACCGTCCGGACGTACGCGGAGCCGTCGGCGGCGGAGGCCGCGGGACTGGAGGCGGAGGCGCGGCGGATGCTCGACTTCGCCGCCGCGGACGCGGCGACGCGGGACGTGCGCCTCGCCCGCACTACTACCAGTGAGTAGTTTATTGCCGCCTTTTAGGGTTACTTTGCCTGCCATGCGGCGAATCCTGCTCGTGGCGGTGGCGATCTCCCTCCTGGTGGCGGGCTGCTCGGACGACGGAGGCGGCGGCGACCCCGGCAAGGGCGGGCGCCCGGCGAAGGTGGACGGGATCCCGACCGGCGCGGGCACGCACAAGCAGAAGCTGAAGGTCGACGCGTTCGGCCACCGCGAGTACCTGCTGCACGTCCCGCCGAAGGTCGCCGACGGCGCGTGGCGGGACGGCCGGCCCGCCGAGCCGCCCCCGCTCGTCCTCGCCCTGCACGGCGGGCTGGCGGACATGAACCGGGCCGAGGAGCGGACGGGCTTCAGCGGGCTCTCGGACGAGCACGGCTTCCTCGTCGCCTACCCCAACGGGTTCATGACCACGTGGAACGCGGGCGACTGCTGCGGCGCCGCGAAGATCGGCGGCATCGACGACGTGGAGTTCCTGTCCGAGCTGATCGGCAAGCTGACGGAGGCGGGGCTCGCCGACCCGGACCGGGTGTACGTGACCGGGTTCTCCAACGGCGCCGGGATGGCGTACAAGTTCGCGTGCCGCGAGCCGGGGAAGGTCGCGGCGATCGGCGCCGTGGAGGGGGCGCTCGTCACCGACTGCGAGCCGTCGGAACCGGTGTCGGCGATGATCGTGCACGGCACCGAGGACGCCAACGTCCCCTTCGACGGCGGCGGGGACCGCGACTTCAACGACAAGCGGCCCTTCCCGCCGGTGTCGCGGGCCGTCGACTTCTGGCGGAAGCGTGCGGGGCTGCCCGAACCGAAGGAGAAGGTCCCGGGCCTCGGCGAGAACGGGACGTGCACGAGCACCGGCAAGGGACCGGACGGGGTCGCGGTGACGTTCTGCAAGATCGTCGGCGGGACGCACGAGTGGCCGTCCGGCGCGAGCGAGCGGCTGTGGGAGTTCTTCGCCGACCACCCGCGCAAGGGCTGAGCAAGGGCCGATCAAGGGCTGACCAGCGTCCCGGACACGACGTGAGAGGTTTTCACATTTGTCGCCGGATGTGGCAATGTGGGCCCCATGAACCTCCGGGACCGCTACGACGCCGCGACGGCCGGATTCGAGGCGCCGTTCGCCGTCGTCGACCTCGCGGCCTTCCGCGCCAACGCCGCCGACCTCGTCCGCCGCGCCGCCGGCAAACCGATCCGGGTGGCGAGCAAGTCGGTCCGCTGCCGCGCGCTCCTGGAGGACGTCCTCGCGATGGACGGGTTCGCGGGGATCATGGCGTTCACCCTCCCCGAGGCGCTGTGGCTCGCCGCCGAGGGCCTCGGCGACGACATCCTCGTCGCCTACCCGACCGCCGACCGCACCGCCCTCGCCGAGCTCGCCGCGAGCGACGCCGCCCGCACCGTCACGCTCATGGTGGACTGCCCCGAACACCTCGACATGATCGAGCGGGCCGCCGGAGACCGCCGCATCCGCGTCTGCATCGACATCGACGCGTCGTACCGTCCGCTCGGCGGGCGGGTCCGGATCGGCGCGCTGCGCTCCCCGCTGCGCACCGCCGCCGAGGTCGCCGCGTTCGCCGAGGAGATCCTCAAGCGTCCCGCCCTCGACCTCGTGGGGCTGATGGCCTACGAGTCGCAGATCGCGGGCGTCGGCGACCGGCCGCCCGGACGGCCCGCGCGCGGCCGCGTCATCCGCGCCATGCAGCAGCGGTCCCGGCTGGAGCTCGCGCGGCGGCGCGCGGCGATCGTCCGGGCCGTCCGCGGCCTGACCGACCTGGAGTTCGTCAACGGCGGCGGCACCGGCAGCGTGGAGAAGACGGTCGCCGAGCGGGCCGTCACCGAGGTCGCGGCCGGGTCCGGTCTCTACCACCCGCACCTGTTCGACCAGTACTCCAACTTCACCGGACGGCCCGCCGCGCTGTTCGCCCTCCCCGTGGTGCGGCGCCCGGGGCCCGGCGTCGTGACCGTCCTCGGCGGCGGCTACCTCGCGTCCGGCCCCGGCGACCCGATCCGGCTGCCCGTCCCCCACCTGCCGACCGGCCTGTCGTACAACCCGGACGAGGGCGCCGGGGAGGTGCAGACGCCGCTGCTCGGACACGCCGCCGACCGGCTGCGGATCGGCGACCGCGTGTGGTTCCGGCACACCAAGGCGGGCGAGCTGTGCGAGCGGTTCGACACCGTCCACCTGATCGACGGCGACGGCTTCGTCCGCACCGTCCCGACCTATCGGGGCGAGGGCCGCACGTTCCTCTGAGGACGGGTTAGGTTGGCGGGTATGAGCGACGTACCCGTCATCAGTGTGCGCGGCGAGGCGGTGCTGGAGGTCGAGCCCGAGATCGCCCGGCTGTCGGTGCACGTCCAGTCGCAGGAGGACGACCGCCGCGGGGCGCTCGACCGGCTCGCCGAGCGCAACGACCGCTGCCTGGAACTCGTCCGCTCCTACGGCGACGCGGTCGAGCGGCTGGAGACCGGCGGCCTGTCGATCACCCCGCTGCTGCGGCACCGGCGCCGCGAGGGCGAGGTCCGCGCCTACCAGGGCACCGTGTGGATCAAGCTCGTGATCCGCGACTTCGCCGTCCTCGGCGAGCTCGTCGCCCGGCTCGGCGACCTCGAACGCACCTACGTCCACGGCCCCGACTGGGACCTGCGGCGCGACAGCGAGGTGTACGCGCGCGCCGCCCGGCAGGCCGCGCAGGAGGCCGTCGCCCGCGCCCGCAGCTACGCCGACGCCCTCGGCGCCCGCCTCACCGGGCTGCTCGAACTGTCCGACGAGGGCCTCGGCCGCGCCGACGCCGGCGGCCCGGTGCCGGTCCGGCTCGCCGCCGCGTACGGCGCCCCCGAGTCCGCCGGCGAACCCGAGCCGATCGACCTCGAACCCGCGCGGCAGACCGTCCGCGCCGCCGTCGAGGCCCGCTTCACCGCCACCGCCCCCGACCTGGACGCGTGACCGCGTGAAGATCGCCATCATCGGCGCGGGCAGCGGCTACATGCCGGGCGTGATCCGGGGCCTGCTGCACCGGGCCGGCGACCTCGCGGGCACCGAACTCGCCTGCCACGACATCGACGCCCCGCACCTGGACGTCATGACGCGCCTCGCACGGAACATGTTCGCCGCGCGCGGCGCGTCCTTCACCGTCACCGCGCACACCGGCCTCGAGGCGGCCCTCGACGGCGCCTCCTACGTGTTCACGACGTTCCGTCCCGGCGGGCTCGCGGCCCGGCACCTGGACGAGTCGATCCCGCTGAAGCACGGCGTCGTCGGGCAGGAGACCGCGGGCCCCGGCGGGTTCCTGATGGCCCTGCGCTCCGTGCCCGTCCTGCTGGAGATCGCGGGCGCCGCGCCGCCGGACGCGTGGATCGTCAACTACACGAACCCCACCAACATCGTCACCGACGCCGTCGCCCGGACGACCGGCGCGCGCGTCATCGGGCTCTGCGACCAGTTCGCCGGCGACACCGAGATGTGGGCCGGCCTCCTCGGCCTCCCCTTCGACCGTCTCGAAGCCGACTGGATCGGCCTCAACCACGCGACGTGGGCGTCGCGCGTCCGTCTCGACGGCACCGAACTCGACCTGCCGCGCCTCCTCGCCGACCTCGACGTCCCGGGCGGCGGCGCGACCCCGTGGCGCGACCCGTCCCGCATGGTGGAACTCGCGAAGGCCCTCGGGTTCCTCCCGAACTCCTACGCGAAGTACTACTTCTTCCACGACGACGTCGTCCGCGAACTCCGCGAGAAGGGCACCACGCGGGCGCAGGACATCCTCGCGATGCTCCCCGCCTACTACGAGCGGATCGACGCCGAGTCCCGCGCGCCCGACCCGGACCCGTCCCGCGAGCGCGGCGGCGGCGAGCACGGCGAGTTCGCCGTCGACGTCATCTGCGCCCTGCACCGCGACGAGAACCGCCGCATGATCGTCAACACCCGGAACGGCGGCGCCGTGTCGTCCCTCGACGACGACGCGATCGTCGAGACGCCCGCGCTCGTCGGCCGCTCCGGGCCCGTCCCGCTCACGATGGGCCCGCTGCCCGCGCCCGTCCGGGGGCTCACGCAGGCGATCCACGCCTACGAGCGGCTCGCGTCCGACGCGGCCGTCACCGGCGACCGCCGCACCGCCCTGCAGGCCCTCATGGCGCACCCGTTCGTCCGGTCCAAGCACACGGCCGAACGGATCCTCGACGAGGGCCTCGCCGCGCACCGCGCCCACCTGCCCCAGTTCGCCTGACGCAAGTCGGAGGCGCCGGCCCGCGTGCTGCGGACCGGCGCCTCGGGGGTTCGGGAGCGGGTTCAGCGGCGGCGCTTGCGGCTCCGGCGCCACAGGACCAGGGCGGTCAGCGCGACCGCCGCGCCGACCCCGGCCAGCACGACGCGCTGATCGAGCTGCCCGGGCTCGCCGTCCTCGCCCTCGGCGGGACGGACGAGCGAGCCCATCGCCTGCGCGACGATCCCGGCCTCCTCCTTCAGCCGCTCGGTCCCCCGCTGGGCCATGTGCTTCGGGTTGAGCCGGTCCGCGAGCTCGTCGATGTTGCGCGCGAGCTCCTCGCGGGTGCGCTCGATCTCCCGCTCCACTGCCTCCGGGTCGCGGCCCCTGTCAGCCATGCCGTGTCCTCACCATGTCGGTCGACGCATGATCCGAACAGTCTTGCAGGTCTCGCCCGCGAACGCCCGACACACCCACCCGGTACGGTTGGAGGCATTTCCCGAGCGAAAGGCGGAACACGTGTCCGAGCGGCTGCAGCCGGGGGACCTCGCCCCCGATTTCGAGCTCCCCGACGCCGACGAGAACCCGGTGTCGCTGGCGTCGCTGCGCGGCAAGCGCGTGATCCTGTACTTCTACCCGGCCGCGATGACGCCGGGCTGCACCAAGGAGTCCGTCGACTTCCAGAGCAGTCTCGTGGAACTGGAGCCCGCGGGCGTCGCGGTCGTCGGCGTCTCCCCCGACAAGCCCGCCAAGCTGGCGAAGTTCCGGGAGAAGGAGGGCCTGACCTTCCCGCTGCTCTCCGACCCGGAGAACGAGGTGCTGAAGGCCTACGGCGCCTACGGGGAGAAGAAGCTGTACGGCAAGACCGTCGTCGGGGTGATCCGCTCGACGTTCGTGATCGACCCCGAAGGCGTGATCGAGAAGGCGTACTACAACGTGAAGGCCACCGGCCACGTGGAGCGCCTCCGCCGCGACCTCTCGGTCTGACCCGCTCCGCCCCCGCAGACGGGGCGCCCGGCTAGGCGGCCGCGTGCCCGAACAGCAGTCCCAGCCAGAGCCAGCCGACGATGATGGTCGCGCGCTGCACGAGGCCCGCGTACCGGGAATCGTTCTCCCACGCCTGCCCGAACGCCGCGAATCCGGCGGCGAAGAGCGCGGCCGTCACGCCCGAGTACCACTTCCAGGCGGCGTCGGGCACGGCGAACGCCGCGATGACGGCCGCGACCGGCAGTGAGCCGAACACCACCGCCCCCGCCCGGTCGTGCAGCCGGTGGCGCGCGGACGTGTCCTCCGGCGTCCCGTCCGGGGCTCCCGGGGGATAGCCGCGCATGGCGTCCATGGGGAAGATCCCCGACGCCACGAGCGACGCGCCGAACACCGCGATGGCGCCCGCGAGGGCGGCGCTGTCCAGCGCGTCCGCGACGGCGACCGCGCCCGCCGTGACCAGGACGCCGCACAGCACGAAGTTCGCGGTCTGCAGCCATCCGCGCGGGCCCAGGGCCAGCGCGCTGACGGGGTGCCGCACCGGCCGGTAGCCCGGGCGCGTCCAGCCGTCCAGCAGGAACGTCACGACGAACCCCCACGCGCCCGCCGCGCCCGCCCACAGCAGTGCGGTCACGGGCGACTCCCCGGCCCAGAACGTCCGATCTGTCCACCGTCCATACGGATGGACTCTAGGCCGCCGGGCCGGCGGAGGAGGAGGGCGACGGGCCCGCCGAGATCCTGGCCCCTTCGTCACGGCCGGGGACGAGAAGGGTTCCGGGTGCGGGCGGGGGGATTCGAACCCCCACGGTGTCTCCACCAACAGGACCTAAACCTGCCGCGTATACCAGGTTTCGCCACACCCGCGCGCGCCCCCGCGAGGGGGGCGCGTTCAGCTTAGCGGCTCGGACGATCACACCGGCATCGAGTTCTCCTCCGTCCGCGGCGCACCGGGCCCGGGGGCCGCGGGGGCGGGGCGTCCGCGGAGCATGGCCGCGACCAGGACGGCCGTGACCGCGAGGGCGATCGCGGAGTAGAGGAACGCGGTGCCGATGCCGGTCGCGAAGGCGTCGCGGGCCTGCTCGGCGACGCGGGGGCCGAGCTGCGCGGCGACCGCCGGGGACGACTCGGCCTGCTCGGCGACGCGGGCGGGCACCCCGGCGAGGTCGAGGTCGGCGCGGTAGGCGGACTGCAGGACGCTGCCGAGGACGGCGATGCCGAGCGCGCCGCCGAGCTCGCGGGCGAGGTCGTTCACGGCCGAGCCGACGCCCTGCTTGGCGGCGGGGAGGGCGTCGGTGATCGCGGCGGTCGCGGGGGTCATCGCGAGGCCCATCCCGGCGCCGAGCGGGACGAGGCCGGTGAGCAGCAGCCAGTACGAGCTGCCGGCGTCGAGGAACGAGAACACGGCCATCGCGAGGGCCACCAGGAGCAGGCCCGCGGTGACGACGCGGCGGTGGCCCAGCCGGGCGGCGAGGCGGGGCGCGATCACCCGGGCCGACGGCATCAGCACCACGGCCAGCGGGAGCAGGCTGGCCGCCGCGAGCAGCGGGCCGTCGCCCTTCACGATCTGCAGGTACTGCAGGACGATGAACACGAAGCCGAAGAACGCGAAGAACTGCACGGTGATCGAGAGGGTCGCGGCGGAGAAGGCGGGGATGCGGAACAGGCGGGGGTCGAGGAGCGGGTTCGGGCGGCGCAGCTCCCAGCCGACGAACGCGGCGAGCAGCACGATCGAGAGCGCGAGGCCGCCGAGGGTGTGCGGGCTCGTCCAGCCCTCCATCGGCGCCTCGATGATCGAGTAGACGCCGGCGCCGAGGCCCGCGACGCTGATCAGCGCGCCGGTGAGGTCCAGGCGCGGGGCGTCCGGTTCGGCGGACTCGGGGACGACGGCGAGGGTCGCGGCGAGCGCGACGGCCGCGAGCACGACGTTCATCCAGAACACCGACCGCCACGACCAGACCTCGAGGAGGCTGCCGGACACGAGCAGCCCGAAGATCGCGCTCGCCCCGGCGACGCCCGCCCAGGCTCCGACGGCGCGGGCCCGCTCGCGGGCCGGGAACGTCGAGGTGATCGTCGAGAGGGTGGCGGGCATGACCAGTGCGGCGCCGATGCCGAGGACGCCGCGCATCGCGACCAGCCAGGCGGGGTCGTCGGCGAACGCGGCGGCCGCGGAGCCCGCGCCGAAGATCAGCAGTCCGGCGGCGAGGACGCGGCGCCGCCCGTAGCGGTCCCCGATGGCGCCGCCGAGCAGCAGCAGCGCCGCGAAGACGAGCGCGTAGGCGTCGATGATCCAGGCCAGCTCGGTCTGCGTGGCGCGCAGGTCGCGGGCCAGGGACGGCAGCGCGGTGTTGAGCGACGCGACCGCCGACACGACGGTGGCCAGGGACAGCATCACGGCGGGCAGCACGGCCTTGTGGACGCCCGGGGGTTCTTCGGCGGTCATCACGGTCTCCTTGGTTGCGATGGCTCGAAGGTCGCGCACCGCGGAGCTATATTTCAACCATGATGAATAAATCGCGGGGGCGGCGGCGCGGCTCCCCCGACACCCGGGAGGAGATCCTCGCGGTGGCGCGCCGCCGGTTCCTCGCCGACGGCTACGCGCGGGTGACGATGCGCTCCATCGCCGCCGAGGCGGGCGTGGACGCCGCGCTGATCAGCTACTTCTTCGGCTCGAAGAAGGGCCTGTTCGGCGCGGTGCTCGGGCTGCTGGCGAACCCGCCCGAGGTGCTGGCGGGCGCGCTGCCCGGCGACCCCGCCGGCCTGCCCGAACGGATCCTGCGCGCCCAGCTCGCCGCCTGGGACGACCCCGTCGGCGGCCCCCGGCTCGCGCTGATGGTGCGCGCGGCCCTCCAGGAACCGGACCTGTCCCGGCTGCTCAGGGACGTCGTGTGGCACGAAATGATCGAGCGCGTCGCCGCGACGGTCGGCGGCCCCGACGCGTCCGGGCGCGCCGCCGCGTTCGGCACCCAGCTCGCCGGGGTGGTGTTCGCCCGCTACCTCCTCGCCATCGAGCCGATCGCCTCGATGCCGGCCGATGAATTCGTGGCCCGGCAGGTACCGGCGATGCGCGCCGCCCTGTTCCCGCCGCGGCGCCGTCCGGGGTTTTGAAAAGGGGGCCTGCGCGGACGGGCCGGGCGGCCTACTCTTGAGGGTGTCCGTGCGCTGAGCCGCCGCATGCGCGCGGACGGTGACGCCGTGATCGACAACTCGCTGGGGGCGCCGTGAGCGCGACCTTCACTCATCGCGTACTGCCGTACGACGGGGTGAACGAGTTCCTCGCGGGCGCCGTCCCGTTCCTCGGCGAGGGGCTGTCGGCGGGCGACCGCGTCCAGGTCGTCTGCGGGCTCGGCCTCGAGGTGCTGCTGCGCGACGCCCTCGGCGCGGACGCCGCGGGCGTCGAGTTCACCGACGCGGCCCGCTGGTACGCGCACCCCTCGCGGACCCTCGCCGACTGCCTCAGCGACGCCGAGGCCCTCGACGGCGAGGGGCGGCGGCTGCGGCTGCTCGGCGAGCCCGTGTGGGCGCGCCGGCGGCCGCTGGAGGTCCTCGAATGGCAGCGGGTCGAGGCGATCCTCAACATCGCGTTCCGCGAGACCGGAGCCGCGATCATGTGCCCCTACGCCGCGACGCTGCCGCCCGGCGTCGTCGCGGCGGGCCGCCGGACGCACCCCGAGACCGTCCGGGGATCGCGCGCCGTGCCCAACCCCGGATTCGTCGACCCGGGCTCGTTCAGCGCGCAGTGCGACCGCGACCCGCTGCCGCCGCCGCCCGGCCACGCGGACGAACTGAAAATCGACCGTCCGGACCTGTACTGGCTGCGCGCCTACGTCGCCGAGTACGCCCGCCGCACCCCGCTGCCCGACGAGGACCTGCAACGGCTGCTGGTCGCCGTCACAGAGATCGTCACGAACGCGGAGCGGCACGGCGAGCCGCCCATCATGCTGCGGATGTGGACGGACGCCGCCGAGGACGCGCGCGGCGACCCGGCGTTCGTGTGCGAGGTGTCCGACGCGGGCCGCTGGCCCCCGGACGCCGGGTTCGGGCTCGTCCCGCCGCGCCGGTCCGAGGCGGGCACCTGCGGGCGGTTCGGGCTGTGGGCCGTGCGGCTGCTGTGCTCGCTCGTCCAGATCCGGACGGGTCCGGCGGGGACCGTGGTGCGGTTGCGCCTGGCCCTGCCCGGTCCCCTTCCCGGAACCGGCGACGGAGGGTGATGGAGTCCGTGCAACCGGCTTCCAAAACGCAATGGACGGCGTACTCTGGACGCATCCACGACGACCTCGATGGGCAGGCCATGGAGACACCCTGGTTCGCCAAGCGACCCGTGAGCGATATCCGGCCGGGCGATCACGGCTGGCTGGCCTACACCGGCTTCGAGGAGCGCGACCGGGTCATCGGCCCGTTCGTGCGCGAGGGGCTGGCGACGAACGAGAAGGTCGTGTACGTCACCGACGCGCCCGCCGACCGGCTGCCCGGCCTCGGCGACGGCGCCGGCGTCGACGTGGCGGCCGTCCAGCGGTCCTGCCAGCTGCGGGTGATCTCGCGGCGGGACGCGTGCCTCAACCGCGGCGGCGGGTTCGAAGCGGCGAGGATGCTCGACACGATCGCCGGCGAGGTCGAGTCGGCGTTCGGGCAGGGCTTCCGCGCCGTCCGCCTCACCACCGACTACAGCTGGCTGCTGAACGATCCCGGCGTCGCCGACCTGCCGGGCGTCCTCGGCTGCGAGCACCGGGTGGGCGACGCCGTCTCGCCCAGCACCATGGCGATGGCGGTGTGCCAGATCGACCGGCACGCCTGCCCGCCCGACCAGCTCGCCGCGCTCCGCGACACCCACGAGGTCCTCGTGGAGGTCGATCCCGAGTACGAGGACAACGTCCTGCGGATCGTCCGCACCTTCGAACCGGACGGCCTGCGCGTCGAAGGGGAACTGGACGCCGCGCGGCACACGGCGTTCGCCGAGAAGCTGGCGAAGGTCAGCGTCCGGCCGGACGGCCGGCGCCGGGGCGTCCACCTGGACCTGTCCCGGCTCCGCTTCATCGACCTGCGCGGCCTGCACCTGCTGGTGCGGCACGCCGTGGCGCTCGACGGCGACGACGCGCTGGTCCTGGACGGGCTGCAGCCCGAAGTCGAGAACGTGATCGAGATGGTCGGCTGGCACCGGCTGCCCGGGCTGGCACGCGGCCGCGACCGGATGCCCGAGACGGAGGACCTCGCCTGATGACGCTGGAACACAGGACGTTCGTGTACGCGGGCACCGACGACTACCTCGAGGTCACCGTCCCGTTCCTGGAGGCGGGGCTGGAGGCCGGTCAGACGGTCGTCGCCGTGGCGCGCGAACCCCATCTGACGGCGCTGCGCGACACGCTCGCCGAGCACGGCGACGCGATCACCTTCCGCGACTCCGCCGCGTTCTACCGGCACCCGGTCCACACCCTGCGCGACTACCAGCAGATCGTGAAGGACAGCGCGCCGCGCAGCGTGTGCGCCCTGGCCGAACCGGTCTGGGACGGCTGGGACGAGCTCCAGACCCGCGAGTGGATCCGCTACGAATCGCTGATCAACGTCGTGTTCGGCGGCTCCGGGGCGCGCGCGCTGTGCCCCTACGACGGGGCGTCCCTGCCCGACGAGGTCGTCCGGCAGGCGCAGCGCACGCACCCGATCGTCCTGCGCGACGGGCGTTCCCGGGTCAACGACGAGTACGTGCGGCCCGAGGTGTTCGGCGCCGAGTGCGACCGGGCCCGCGGCTTCGAGCGTCCCGCCGACGCCGACCAGATGGTCATCGACGGCGCCGACCTGCACGCGCTGCGCGCGTTCGTCGAGCACCGCGCCGCCGTGCACGGCCTCGGCCGCACCGGCACGCTGAACCTCATCACCGCGGTGAACGAGCTCGCCGCGAACGCCCTCCAGCACGGCACGCCGCCCGCGGGCCTGAGCGTGTGGTCCGACGGCGACGACCTCGTCTGCGAGGTCGGCGACCACGGCTGCTGGCGGCCCGCGCCCAGCCCCCTGACCGGGTTCATCCCGCCCGACACCGCGCTGCAGCCGGGCTTCGGCCTGTGGACCGTCCGGCTGCTGGTCGACCTGATGGAGCTGCGCACCGGTTGGGACGGAACGTTCGTGCGGATCCGCGTCCGCCGCTGAGACGGCGCCCGCACGGAACCCTGCGGAGCGGAGGGCGGCGGCTCGCCGGCCGCCCCCGCCGAGGGCCCCGGGGCGACCTCGGGACGACCCGCCGAGGCGGAGCACGCGGCTGTGCGGGCTCCGGTCAGGTCAGGCCGGCGGCGGCCAGGGCGTCGGGGAGGATGCCGGCGAGGGCGCGGAACGCGCGGCCGCGGTGGCTGATCGCGTCCTTCTCCTCCGGCGACAGCTCCGCCGTCGTGCGGGTCTCGCCCTCCGGGACGAACACCGGGTCGTACCCGAACCCGCCGGTGCCGCGCGGGGCGCGCGCGACCGTCCCGCGCATCCGGCCCTCCACGCAGTGCTCGACGCCGCCGGGCAGGACGAGCGCCGCCGCGCACACGAACGCCGCGCCGCGCCGCCCGTCCGGGGCGTCGGCGAGCTGGTCGAGGACCAGGTGCAGGTTCGCGGCGTCCTTGTCGCCGGACGCGTCGCCGAACCGGCCCGACCAGCGGGCCGACAGGACGCCGGGCATGCCGTTCAGTTCGTCCACGCACAGGCCGGAGTCGTCGGCGACGGCGGGCAGGCCCGTGTGCGCGCAGATCGCGCGGGCCTTCAGCAGCGCGTTGCCCTCGAACGTCGGCTCGGTCTCGGGGACGTCCGGCGCGTCCGGGAACTCGGCGAGGCCCGCGACGTCGATGCCGTCCAGGATGCGGCGCAGCTCGACGATCTTGCCCTGGTTGCGGGTGGCTAGCACGATGCGGGTCATCGGCCGAGCGCCTCCCGCTGCAGCCGGGTCAGCTCGGCGCAGCCGCCCGCCGCGAGGTCGAGCAGCGCGTCCAGTTCGGCGCGGTCGAACGGGGCGCCCTCGGCGGTGCCCTGCACCTCGACGAACCTTCCGTCGCCGGTGCAGACGACGTTCATGTCCGTCTCGGCGGCCGAGTCCTCCTCGTAGCAGAGGTCGAGCCGCGCCTCGCCGTGCACGACGCCGACGCTGACCGCCGCGATGGAGGTGGTGAACGGGTCGCGCTTGACGAGGCCGCGCTCGCGCATCCAGCTCACCGCGTCGGCCAGCGCGACGTACGCGCCGGTGATCGCGGCGGTGCGGGTGCCGCCGTCGGCCTGCAGGACGTCGCAGTCGAGCCGCACGGTGTTCTCGCCGAGCGCCTTGTAGTCGATGCAGGCCCGGATGGACCGGCCGATCAGCCGGGAGATCTCGTGGGTGCGGCCGCCGATCTTGCCCTTGACGGCCTCGCGGTCGTTGCGGGTGTTGGTGGCGCGGGGCAGCATCGCGTACTCGGCGGTGACCCAGCCGAGGCCGCTGTCGCGCCGCCACCGGGGCACCGAGTCCTCGACGGACGCGGCGCACAGCACCCGGGTGCCGCCGAACTCGACCAGCACCGAGCCCTCCGCGTGATCGAGCCAGCCGCGCTGGAAGCGGACGGGGCGGAGGCTGTCGGGTGCGCGATCATCGGGGCGAGACATGCGCACCACCCTAACGCCGACCCGGCACCGCACGGTCACGTGTCGTAGTCACGGAACGGGTCTCCTCGATCACACCGGGACGTCCGGCCGGCGCCGGACGAGCGGCGCCGGGCGACCGGGGCCGGTGCCGCGGCGCGGGCGGCTCACAGCTCGTAGCGGGTGCCGACCTGCGCCAGCTCGATCTCGCCGCCGTAGCCGCCCGACTTGGCCTCCTTGAGCGACACGTCGGCGTCGTTCCACGGCACCAGGTGCGTGAGGACGAGCCGTCCCACCTCGGCGCGCGCGGCGTGCTCGGCGGCCTCGCGGGCGGTCAGGTGCAGCTCGGACGGCAGCGACGGGCCCTCCAGGAACGACGCCTCGCACAGGAACAGGTCGGCGTCCCTGGCCAGGTCGACGAGCGTGTCGGACGGCCCGGTGTCGCCCGAGTAGGCGAGCGCCTTGCCGCCGTGCTCGATGCGGAACGCGTACGCCTCGACGGGGTGCGGCATGAGCGCCGTCGTCACCCGGAAGGGGCCGATCTCGAACGTGCGCCGCAGCGTCCGGAAGTCGAACGTCTCGGACATCCCGGGGTCGGGGTCGAGGTCGTAGGCGCGGGCCATCCGGGCGGCCGTCCCCTCCGGCCCGTGCACGGGGATGCGCGGCGGCGGGCCGCTCGGCCGGTACGTCCGCGCGACCCAGTACCCGCACAGGTCGAGGCAGTGGTCGGCGTGCAGGTGCGAGATGCACACGGCGTCGATCTCGTACAGGGAGTGGAAGCGCTGCAGCGAGCCGAGCGCACCGTTGCCGAGGTCGAGGATCATGGCGAAGCCCTCGGCCTCGACGAGATAGCTGGACGCGGGACTGTCCGGCCCAGGGTAACTGCCGGAGCAGCCGATCACAGTGACCCGCACGCTCACTCCTCCTTCTGCGTCCCCCGAGGAATCAGGTGGTCATCCGGTCAGGGCACGGCCGAGGTCGCTCTCGACCGTCCCGATCTCCGGTCCGAGGAACCGGCGCCCGAGCTCGGCGAACACCTCGGGGTCGCCGGTCACCCGGAAGCGGTGCCGCGGCGGGGGCGTCCCCTCGGCGCGGGCCAGTCCCCGGTCGTGGAGCACTCGGTACACGTCCTTGGCGGTCTCGTCGGCGCTTGAGACCAGTGTGACCCCGTCCCCGACGACATACGAGATGACGCCGGCAAGAAGGGGGTAATGCGTGCAGCCGAGGATGAGGGTGTCACATCCGGCGTCCACGACGGGTTTCAGGTACTCGCGCGCCGCGTCCAGCAGTTCGTCCCCGGCCGTCACTCCCGCCTCGACGAACTCGACGAAGCGGGGGCAGGCGGCGCTGACGAGCTCGATGTGCGGGGCGGCCGCGAACGCGTCCTCGTAGGCGCGGCTCTGCACGGTGGCGCGCGTCGCGATCAGCCCGACGCGCCCGTTGCCGGTGGCGCGGGCGGCGCGGCGGGTCGCCGGATTGATCACCTCGACGACCGGGACGTCGTAGCGTTCGCGGGCGTCGCGCAGCATCGCCGAGCTGGCGCTGTTGCACGCGATCACCAGCATCTTCACGCCCTCGTCGACGAGGCTGTCGAGCATCTCCAGCGCGAACGCGCGGACCTCGGCGATCGGCCGCGGCCCGTACGGCTGGCGCGCCGAGTCGCCCAGGTAGACGATCGGCTCGTTGGGGAGCTGGTCGAGGATCGCGCGGGCCACGGTGAGACCGCCGAACCCGCTGTCGAAGACCCCGATCGGGGCGTCCAGCGGAAACTCCCCGAGCGGGTCCGCGGGCGCCTCCGCCGGGAGGAGCGAGGGGTCGTCCCCGCTCGGCGAACCGGCATCTGACATGGTCATCAAGGCTAGGCGACGGACGGACCCACAGGTGCGTCATGCGTTGGACATCACACCGCCACCCGGCGGAAAACACACCTGCCCATGGGGCCGGGTCCGATCTCGTGGAATTCTCGGGCGAAACGCCGGGGAAATCCCTGGGCTACCTGAAGCCGCCCTTGGGGACGCGCGCGAGCTGCCGGCTCTGCGCGACCAGCCGGCCCGCCGAGTCCCACACCTCGACCTCCTCGTCGAACCAGCCGCCGGTCAGCAGCCGTCCGGAGCCGTGCAGGGCCAGCCAGCCGGGCGCGGGGACGGCGCGCATGTGCCAGGTCAGCTCGACGGTCGGGGCCCAGCCGTTCGCGCCGAGGTTGAGCGAGACGGGCGGCAGCGCGTCGACGGCGAGCGCGAGGACGTACGGGTCGGGCTCGTGCCCGTCGGGCAGCCGGAACCAGGCGCGGACCTCGGGACGGCCGCTGGGGTTGCCGTCGAGCCAGCCCATGGTGGTGCGGTCGAAGCGCATGTCGACGTGGTCGGCGAAGCCGTTCTCGTCGCCGGGCGGGCGGGCGCCGGTGCAGTCCTCGAGGGGCGGGACCGGCACGGCGGGCGGCTCGCCGACCCAGTCGGGGTCGGTGCCGGGCTCCAGGGTGCCGGTGGTGACGAGCGCGTCCACGATGCGCTTGCCGTCCTGGACGAGGCTGACCAGGGACGTCGCCGCGGTGCGGCCCTCCTTGCGCGGCTCGACGACGATCTCCGCGGGGGCGCCCGCGTTCGCGACGCGCAGGAAGTTCGTCGCGGTCGAGACGGGGTGCGCGTGCGGGGAGGCGTCCACGGCGGCGCGGCCGAGCAGCGCCATCAGGTAGCCGCCGTTGGGCGCCGCGCCGATGCAGTAGCCGGGGTGGACGTCGACCGCGTAGCGGCCCTCCTCGATCCGCCGCACCGCGGTGGCGTCCGCGAACACGCTCATCTGCACTCCCTGCTCCACCGCGCGGCGGGCGTCCGCCCGGCCGGATTCTAGAACCACGTTCGGAACCGAACCCTACCGGCTGCCGGGCGAACCCGCCCATATGAGTAGCATCACGCCACTGACGCGGCTAGGCCCAGAGCTGGCCCTCCAGGGCCGCCTCGGCCTCCTCCAGCGTGCCGCCGTACGCGCCCGTCGACAGGTACTTCCACCCGCCGTCGGCCACGATGAACACGATGTCGGCCCGCTCCCCGGCCTTGACGGCCTTGCGCGCCATCCCGATCGCGGCGTGCAGCGCCCCGCCCGTCGAGATGCCCGCGAAGATGCCCTCCTGCTCCAGCAGCTCGCGGGTGCGGCGCAGCGCGTCCGCCGACCCCACCGAGAACCGCGTCGTCAGCACCGAGTCGTCGTACAGCTCGGGGATGAACCCCTCGTCGATGTTGCGCAGCCCGTACACCAGCTCCCCGTACCGGGGCTCCGCCGCGACGATCTTCACGCCGGGCACCTGCTCGCGCAGGTAGCGGCCGACGCCCATCAACGTCCCGGTGGTGCCGAGGCCCGCGACGAAGTGCGTCACGGTCGGCAGGTCGGCGAGGATCTCCGGCCCGGTCGTCGCGTAGTGCGCGAGCGCGTTCGCCTCGTTGCCGTACTGGTAGAGCATCACCCAGTCCGGGTGTTCCTCGGCCAGGCCCTTCGCGACGCGGACGGCCTCGTTCGACCCGCCCGCCGCGGGCGATGGGATGATCTCCGCGCCCCACATCTCCAGCAGCTGCCGCCGCTCCGCCGAGGTGTTCTCCGGCATCACGCACACCATCCGGTAGCCGCGCAGCTTCGCGACCATGGCGAGCGAGATGCCGGTGTTGCCCGACGTCGGCTCCAGGATCGTGCAGCCCGGCGTCAGCCGCCCGTCCTTCTCCGCCTTGTCGATCATGTAGAAGGCGGGCCGGTCCTTCACCGAGCCGGTCGGGTTGCGGTCCTCGAGCTTCGCCCAGAGCCGGACGTCCTCGCTCGGCGACAGGCGCGGCAGCCCGACCAGCGGCGTGCCGCCGAGCGAGTCCAGCAGCGACTCGAAACGCATGTCGTTCGTCGTCTCCGTAGTCGTCCGGCCGGTCAGCCGCCGGCGACGGCCGGGAGGATGGTGACGCTGTCGCCGTCGGCGACCTCGGTGTCCAGGCCGCCGAGGAAGCGCACGTCCTCGTCGTTGAGGTAGACGTTCACGAACTTGCGCAGGCCCTTGTCGTCCACCAGGCGGGCGCGCAGCCCCTCGTGCCGCGAGTCCAGGTCGGTGAACAGTTCGTCCAGCGTGCCGCCCTTGCCCTCCACGGACTTGGCGCCGTCGGTGAGATTGCGCAGGATCGTCGGGATCCGGACCTCGATCGCCATCGCGATGATCTCCTTTTGGTCGTACGGGGGCTCCCCGCCCAAGCCGTTGCAACAGGGCGGGGAACGCGGGAATTCCAGGCGAGGATCAGCGCGTCGGCGAACAGTCGTAGACGACCTCGGCGCGCGAGTGCCCGAACAGGAAGCTCTGCACGGGGGGCACCACGGCGGGCGGGACGCGGCGCCGTGCGCCCGTCCTGCTCCCGCTCGTCCACATAACGCCCACTTTACCTGCCCCGGCCATCGCTCTCCGTAGCGCCCGTCACACCTGCTCGGCGTCCGGGTAGGAGTCGACGATCACGACTTCCTCCTCGGTCACCTCGCCGTCCAGGATCCGGTACGAGCGGAACTCCACGTCGTCCTCCTCGCGGGTGGACACCAGGACGTAGTGCGCGTTCGGCTCCTGCGCGTACGAGATGTCGGTGCGCGACGGGTACGCCTCCGTGGCCGTGTGCGAGTGGTAGATCACCACCGGCTCCTCGTCGCGGTCGTCCATCTCCCGCCACACCTTCAGCTGCTCCTGGGAGTCGAACCGGTAGAACGTCGGCGAGCGCTCGGCATTGACCATCTGGACGAACCGGACGGGACGGTCGGACCCGGCCGGGCCGGCGATGACCCCGCAAGCCTCGTCGGGGTGGTCGGCGCGCGCGTGCGCGACGATCCTGTCGACCAGGGAACGCTCGATCGTCAGCATGCCCCGAAGGCTACCCCGCGGCCCGCCCGTCCCCGGCGCCGAGTCCGGACTGTGGACGGCTCGCCGCGGCGCCCGTCACCACAGCTCCTGCACGAGGCTCTCCTGCAGCATCGTGAGCCAGTCGTACGCCGCGAACATCGGCGTACGCGGGTCGTCCCGGGGGAGGCGCACGGCCTCGTCGTACCACTCCTCGCCGATGTCCAGCCGGGTGCCCAGCGCCAGCCGGACGTCGTTCAGCGCGCGCAGCCACACCTGCGCCTGCTCGTCGTCCAGCAGGACGGTCCCGCCCCCGTCGGGCAGGGTCTTCAGCACCGTCGCGGCCGCCTCGCGCTTGCCGTCCCGCAGCCCCATCTCGGTGTAGCGGCGGAAGTCCCCGGCCGCCTCGGCCTCCTCGCGGCCCGCCTCGCCGCCCGGGTCGCCGTACCCGTCCGGGAACAGCCGGGCGAGCACCGGGTCGTCGGGCTTCACGGCCTTCTCGGCGATGCCGATGGACGCCAGCGGGTCGTCGGGATCGCCCCGCTCCCCGGCCCCGGGCGAGCCCTCGCCGATGAGCGCGAGCATCTGCTCCATCAGCGAGTTCAGCAGCCCCGACTCCTCGGCCGCCAGCCGCACCCGCACCCCGTCGCCCGTCCTGCGGACCGCCGGCATCAGTCGTCCCGCTTCACGGTCGCCCACAGCCCGTAGGAGTGCAGGATCTCGACGTCCCGTTCCATCTCCTCGCGGGTGCCCTTGGCCACGACGGCCCGCCCCTTGTGATGGACGTCCAGCATCAGCTTCTCCGCCTTCGGCTTCGGGTAACCGAACACGGTCTGGAACACGTACGTGACGTACGACATGAGGTTGATCGGGTCGTTCCAGACGATCGCCAGCCAGGGCCGGTCGGCGCGCGCGTCCTCCTCGACGTCCGGCCGCTCCAGCTCGACCGGTGCGGGCGCCGTGCTCATGGCGCTCATGGCCTGCGTCTCCCCCTCTCGCCCGCTCTCGGTCCGCCCAACGTCTCCGATGCTAGGCGCACCGGCCTTCACGTCCATGGTGCCCGCACCGGGGCTTAGGCTGCCACTTGTGGACGTTGGTGAAGGAACGGGCGGCACCGCGCTGCTGACCGACCGGTACGAGCTGACCATGCTGCAGGCCGCGCTGCGCAGCGGGACGGCCGACCGGCCCGCCGTGTTCGAGGTGTTCGCGCGCAGCCTCCCGGCCGGCCGCCGGTACGGCGTCGTCGCCGGGACCGGGCGGCTCCTCGACGCGATCGAGGCGTTCCGCTTCGGGACGGACGAACTGGACTGGCTCACGTCGAACGGCGTCGTCGACGACCCCACGGCGCAATGGCTGGAGAAGTACCGCTTCACCGGGAACGTCTGGGGCTATCCCGAAGGCGACTGCTACTTCCCGGACTCGCCCATCCTGCGGGTGGAGGGGACGTTCGCCGAGGCCGTCCTCCTCGAGACGGTCGTGCTGTCGATCCTCAACCACGACTGCGCCATCGCGTCCGCCGCGTCCCGCATGGTGCAGGCCGCCCAGGGCCGCCCCCTCATCGAGATGGGCTCGCGGCGCACGCACGAACGCGCGGCCGTCGCGTCGGCGCGCGCAGCCTACGTCGCGGGGTTCGCCACCACCTCGAACCTCGAAGCCGGACGGCTCTACGGCGTGCCCACGGCGGGGACGAGCGCGCACTCGTTCACGCTCCTGCACGACAGCGAACGTCACGCGTTCGAAGCCCAGCTCGCGTCCCTGGGCGAGTCCACGACCCTCCTCGTCGACACGTACGACGTCGAACGGGCCGTCCGCACCGCCGTCGAACTCGCCGGTCCCGCGCTCGGCGCCGTCCGCATCGACTCCGGCGACCTCGGCGTCATGGCCCGCCGCGTCCGCGACCAGCTCGACTCCCTCGGCGCCCGCGACACCCGCATCGTCGTCACCGGCGACCTGGACGAGTACGGCATCGCCGCGCTCGCCGCCGCGCCCGTCGACGGCTACGGCGTCGGCACGTCCCTCGTCACCGGGTCCGGCGCGCCCACCGCCTCGCTCGTCTACAAGCTCGTCGCCCGCGCCGACGCGCCCGGCCCCGACGCGCCGATGCGTCCCGTCGCCAAGCGGTCGACCGGCAAGCCGAGCCGGGGCGGGCGCAAGGCCCCCGTCCGCCGCGTCGACCCGCACGGCTTCGCCTACGCCGAGACGATCACGTCCGGGGAGCCCGCGCCCGGCCCCCGCGACCGCGTCCTGCAGGTCCCGCTCGTCCGGGACGGCGAGGTCGTCGGCCGCGAGCCGCTGCGGGACGCGCGCGACCGGCACGCCCGCGCGATCGCGGAACTGCCCCCGACGGCCGTCCAGCTGTCCCGCGGCGAGCCCGCGCTGCCCACCGAGTTCGTCGACGGCGGCCCGCGCCCCTGACCGGCGGTTCCTCCGCACCCTGGACTGGGATAGCGTCCAAGTGACGGGGAAATACCGGGGTGAAAGCGGAACGGGAGCGGTCATGGGCAAGAAGGCTCTGATCATCGTGGACGTCCAGAACGACTTCTGCGAGGGCGGCTCGATGGCCGTTGCGGGCGGCGCGGACGTCGCCACGGCCATCTCGGGGCATCTGTCGGCCCACCGGCCCGAATACGCCCACATCGTCGCCACCCGCGACTTCCACCTCGACCCGGGCGCGCACTTCTCCGCCGAGCCCGACTTCGTCGAGAGCTGGCCGCCGCACTGCGTGATCGGCACCCCCGGCGCCGACTTCCACGAGAACCTCGCGCTCGCCGACATCGAGGCCGTGTTCAGCAAGGGCCGCGAAACCGCCGCCTACAGCGGCTTCGAGGGCGCCACCGACGACGACGTCCCGCTCGCCGACTGGCTCGCCGCGCACGGCGTCGACGCCGTCGACATCGTCGGCATCGCCACCGACCACTGCGTCCGCGCCACCGCCGTCGACGCCGCCCGCGGCGGCCTGCGCACGACCGTCCTGCTCGACCTGACGGCCGGGGTCGCCGCGCAGACCACCGACCGCGCCCTCGACGAACTCGCCCGGGAGGGCGTCGTGCTCACCGGTGCCCCGGTGGTGAAATCCTGAACTCGTGACGAACGACGTGAAGCCCCCCGAGATCATCCTGATCGGCGGCGTGTCCGGCAGCGGCAAGACCACCGTCGGCACGCTGCTCGCCGAACGCCTCGGCTGGGACTACGCCGAAGCCGACGACTTCCACTCCCCCGAGAACATCGCCAAGATGCGCTCCGGCGTCCCCCTCACCGACGCCGACCGCATGCCCTGGCTGCGCGCCATCGGCGTCTGGATGGACGAACGCATCCGCGCGGGCGAGCCGGGCGTCGTCACCTGCTCGGCCCTCAAGCGCACGTACCGCGACGTCCTGCTCGACGGCCGCACCGACCGGGTCGGGCTCGTCCTCCTGGACGGCGACCGCGACACGATCGCCGCCCGGATGCGGCAGCGCAAGGGGCACTTCTTCAAGCCCGAGCTGCTCGACAGCCAGTTCGCCGACTACGAACGCCCCGGACCCGACGAGGACGTCCTCACCGTCCCCGTCGAGGAGACGCCCGACGAGATCGTCGACCGCATCCGCACGGCCCTGCACCTCAGTGCCGGCGACGGGCCGCCCACTCGCGGATCTTCGTGATCCGCGCCTTGATCTCCTCCGCGCTCGCCTGCGGCACCGCCGGGCCGCCGCACTGCCGGCGCAGCTCGTTGTGGATCACGCCCTGCGGCTGCCCCGTCCGGTGATTCCACGCGTTGACCAGGCCGTTCAGTTCCCGCCGCAGCGCCGCGATGTCTTCGGCGGCGGTCCGGTCGGCGCGTGGATCACCCGTCTTCTTCCGGGACCCCGCCAGTTGCTCCGCCTGCCGCTTGCGCAGCAGCGCCGACACCTGCTCGGGCTCCAGCAGCCCCGGAATGCCGAGGTACTCCTCCTCCTCGGCCGACCCCGGCGTCGCGTGCATGCCGAACTCGCCGCCGTCGTACAGCACCCGGTCGAACGTCGCGGACGCCTCGACCGTCTCGAACGGCAGCTCCTCGCCGACGTCCGGCGTGTCCTGCTTCTTGTTCGCCTCGGCGATCAGATCGTCGTCCAGGCCGTCCTCGCGGACCGGACGGTCGAGCACGTGGTCGCGCTCCTCCTCCAGCTCCGCCGCGTGCCCCATCAGCGTCGGCACCGACGGCAGGAACACCGACGCCGTCTCGCCCCGCTTGCGCGCCCGGACGAAACGGCCGATCGCCTGCGCGAAGAACAGCGGCGTGCTGGTCGACGTCGCGTACACGCCCACGCACAGGCGCGGGATGTCGACGCCCTCCGAGACCATCCGGACCGCGACCATCCACCGGTCCTCGGTCTCGCTGAACTGCTTGATCTTCTTCGACGCCGACGGGTCGTCCGACAGCACGATCGTCGCGCCCTCGCCGGTCACCGCCCGCAGCATCTTCGCGTACGCCCGCGCCGTCTCGTGGTCGGTCGCGATCACCAGCCCGCCCGCGTCCGGGATCACCCGCCGCAGCTCGGTCAGCCGCCGGTCCGCCGCCGCGAGGACCTGCTTGATCCAGTCGCCCTTCGGGTCGAGCGCCGCCCGCCACGCCTGCGCCGTCTGGTCCTGCGTCAGCGGCTCCCCGAGCGTCGCGGTGATCTCGTCGCCCGCCCGCGTCCGCCACCGCATCTCCCCCGCGTACGCCAGGAAGATCACCGGACGCACGACGCCGTCGGCGAGCGCGGGCCCGTACCCGTACGTGTAGTCCGCGCGGCTCCGCCGGACGCCGTCCGGCCCCTCCTCGTACTCGACGAACGGGATCGGGTTGATGTCCGTCCGGAACGGGGTGCCCGACAGCGACAGCCGCCGCGCCGCCGGTTCGAACGCCTCCCGCACCGCGTCGCCCCACGACAGGCCGTCCCCCGCGTGGTGCACCTCGTCGAAGATCACGAGCGTCTTGCGGGACTCCGTCCGGTTCCGGTGCAGCGCCGGCCGCGCCGCGACCGTCGCGTACGTCACCGCGACACCGTGGAAGTCCTTGCCGACGGGCCCGCTGCTGTTCTGCCACTCGGGATCGAGCTTGATCCCCACCCTGGCGGCCGACTCGGCCCACTGCCGCTTCAGGTGCTCGGTCGGGCACACGACCGTCACCGCGACGACGGCCCGGCGCTCCATCAGCTCCCGCGCGAGCCGCAGCGCGAACGTCGTCTTACCCGCGCCGGGCGTCGCGACGGCGAGGAAGTCGCGCGGGCCCGGCTGCCGGCCGTCCGTCCCGAAGTACGCCTCGAGCGCCTGCTGCTGCCAGGCGCGCAGGGACGACGCCGTCCCCCAGGCGGCCCGTTCGGGGAACGCGGGGGGCATGCTCGGTGCGGCGAAGGTGCTCACGGTCATAGCAGGCTACATACCGGGACCGACAGATCGTGCCCCCGAGCCGAACCTGTGCCGCGATCCACACCGCGACCGGCCGACACGCCCGGCGGCCCTCCCGGGCGTGTCCCCACCCGAAACCGCACCGCACCGCCCTAGCCGGCTCGCCCTAAGCCGCACCGGCGTCACAGGGCGAGCCCGACACCCCCCGCACAGCCGAACCGCGCGCACGACGAAATTCCGCGCACGTCGCACCCTCCGCCCGGCGGCGGAGGGCCGTTCGAGGCGGCGGGTCAGTCCTCGTTCTTGTCGCCGCCCGACTGCATGGATTCGTAGATCTCCTTGCACTCGGGGCAGACGGGGTACTTCTTCGGGTCGCGGTTCGGCACCCACACCTTGCCGCAGAGGGCGATCACCGGCGTGCCGCTCACCGCGCTCTCGGTGATCTTCGCCTTCTTCACGTAGTGGGCGAACCGCTCGTGGTCGCCGTCACCGTGCGACAGATCCGGCCGTACGTCGGTCTGGGTGTCGCCATCGGGAAGGATCTTCGTGCTCACGTCATCACCTTAATTCAGCGTCGGGTCCTCAGGGTACGTGGCGACGAACGCCAGGTCGCCGCCTTGGCGGCGGAGGACGTCGGACCAGAGGCGGCCGGGGTCGGGGGCGAAGACGTCGCCGGCCTCGGCGGGCACGAGGTACCACGCGCCCTCCTCGATCTCCGTGCGCAGCTGCCCGGCGGACCAGCCGGCGTAGCCGGCGAAGACGCGGAGCTGGAGGAGTTCGGCCGCGAGCAGGCCGGGCGGGGCCTCCAGGTCGACCAGGCCGACCCGGGACACCTCGGCGCCGCCCTCGAGGGCGCGCCAGCCGAGGGGCTCGTCCTCGCCGGGGAGGCGGGCCAGGGCGAGCGCGTTGTCGAGCGCGACCGGTCCGCCCTGGAACACGACGGACGGTCCGGTGACGAGTTCGGCCCACGGCGGGAGCACGCGGTCGACCGGTACCTCTGTCGGCCGGTTGAGGACGACGCCGAGCGTGCCGCCGTCCATGTCGTGCTCGACCAGCAGGACCACGCTGCGCTTGAAGTTGGGATCCTCCAGCTGCGGGGTCGCGACGAGCAGTAGCCCCACCCTGATGCCGTCTTCCATGGGTTCCATCATGCGTTGCGCCGGCCGTCGGCGGCACGTCCCCTCTCCCGTCGGCGTCGCCGATCCCGGCGGACGCGGTGTTCGTCCGGCACTCTCTCACCCTCGGGCGGCCGGTAAGTCAAGCATTCCTGTCGACGGGGGGCGAGAGCACGCGTTAAGAATGGGTAAGCGACATCGGCCGCCCGCACCCGCGGGCCCGGGGAGGACAGCGATGCAGTTGCCCAGGGTCGTCATCGCCGCCGTGTTCTTCGCCCTCGCGGCGTTCATCGCGATCCCTCCGCTGGTGGGAGGGGACGACTCGGAGACCGCGGCGCCCGCGTCGAACCGGACGACCGAGCCGTCGCCGTCCGGGTCCGGTTCGCCGTCGCCGTCCGGGTCCGGCTCGCCGCCGCCGTCCGGGTCCGCCACCCCCTCGCCGTCCGGGTCGCCGAAGCCGACGGCGACGGGGCGGGGGGACGCGGCGCTGACGGCGGAGATCGGCTCGGTGTCGTGCCCGGAGCGCACGGTGCCGGTGCGCGTCCGCAACGCCGGGTCGCGGCCCGCCGACTTCAGCATCGAGAAGAACGACGACACGGCCGCGATCCCGGGACGGCTGGGGGCCGGCGAGTCGCGCACGGTGGACGTCGAGGTGCGGGAGGACCGGCGGACGCGGGTGCAGGTCGCGTGGGCGAACGAGCGGATCGCGTCCGAATCCGTCGAGGCCAACTGCGCCGGCGCGGGATCGCCGGGCGACGACCCGTCCGAACTCCCCTACACCGGCCAGGACGACGGGGTGCTGTGGGCGCGCGGCGCCACCGCCCTCGCCGCCCTGGTCACCGGTGTGATCATCTTCTGGTACGGGGGCGTGTGGCCCCGCCGCCGCGAGAAGATGCCGCGGAAGTGACCCGTCACGCCTCCGTGCGGGGGCGGCCGCCCGCGGCCTCGCGGACCGCGCCGGCGACGCGGGAGCTCACGTCCGGGTGGAACACGCTCGGGACGATGTAGTTCGGGCCGATCTCTTCCGGGGTGACGACTTCGGCGAGGGCCGCCGCGGCGGCGGCGAGCATGTCGAGGGTGACGCCGTCCGCCTGCGCGTCGAGGAGGCCGCGGAACACTCCGGGGAACGCGAGGACGTTGTTGATCTGGTTCGGGTAGTCGCTGCGGCCGGTGGCGACGACGGCGGCGTGCTCGCGGGCCTCGTCCGGGGAGACCTCGGGCTCGGGGTTGGCGAGCGCGAAGACGATCGCGTCGTCGGTCATCGTGGCGACGTCGTCGCCGGTGAGGATGCCGGGGGCGGAGACGCCGATGAACACGTCGGCGTCCTTGACGGCGCCGCGCAGGTCGCCCGCGTAGCCGGCGGCGTTGGTGTGCTCGGCGATCCAGCGGAGCGAGTCGTCGAGGTCGTCGCGGCCGGTGTGGACGGCGCCGCGGTAGTCGCAGACGATCAGGTCGCGGGCGCCCGCGTGCATCAGCAGCTTGAGGATCGCGCTGCCCGCGGCGCCCGCGCCCGCCATCGTGATGCGGACGGACGACAGGTCCTTGCCGACGACGCGGAGCGCGTTGGTGAGGGCGGCGAGGACGCAGATCGCGGTGCCGTGCTGGTCGTCGTGGAAGACGGGGATGTCGAGGAGCTCGCGGAGGCGGGCCTCGACCTCGAAGCAGCGGGGCGCGGAGATGTCCTCGAGGTTGATGCCGCCGAACGCGGGCGCGAGGATCTGGACGGTCCGGACGATCTCGTCGGTGTCCTGCGTGTCGAGGCAGATCGGCCACGCGTCGATCCCGGCGAACCGCTTGAACAGGGCGGCCTTGCCCTCCATGACGGGCAGCGCGGCCTCCGGGCCGATGTTGCCGAGGCCGAGGACGGCGGAGCCGTCGGTGACGACGGCGACGCTGTTGCGTTTGATCGTCAGCCGCCGGACGTCCTCGGGGTTGCGGGCGATCGCGAGGGAGACGCGCGCGACGCCGGGCGTGTAGGCCATGGACAGTTCGTCGCGGTTGCGCAGCGGGACCTTGGACGACATCTCGATCTTGCCGCCGAGGTGCATCAGGAACGTGCGGTCGCTGACCTTGTGGATCTTGATGGCGTCGAGCTGCTCCAGCGCCGCGGCGATCGCCTCGGCGTGCTGGGTGTCGCGGGTCGCGATCGTGAC
Source organism: Actinomadura sediminis (assembly GCF_042675525.1). NCBI lineage: Bacteria > Bacillati > Actinomycetota > Actinomycetes > Streptosporangiales > Thermomonosporaceae > Actinomadura > Actinomadura sediminis. The sequence continues at coordinate 56,527 of NZ_JBHTJA010000015.1, read as the reverse complement.
GTCGATGCGGAGCGTCTCGTGCCCGGCGGTGTTCACGTCGAGGGCCGTGACGATGCCGCCCGCGTTCTCCACCACGTGGGTGATCTGGCTGACGGCCTTGCCCCCGGCCGGGACCTCCAGCCGGACGGTGATGGAGTACGAAACGCTCGGGACGCTCGCCACGACAGATGCTCCCTCTGTAACCGGGTATGTCCGTGTCCCGGACGTGCGGCGCTCGGCGCGGCACGCCGGGGGCCGTGCCCGGACGGCCCCGCTGGCTCAGATCGCGCCCGCCGCGGCGACGACGAGGTCGACGGCGGCGGGCACGGGCAGCCTCGTGGTGTCGATCACGAGGTGGTAGAGCCGCGGATCGGCGGGGTCGGCCCCGTAGAAGTGCTTCACGTAGGCCGTTCGGGCGCGGTCGTTGTCCACGAGCATACGCTCCGCTTCGCGGTACGGCGTCCCGCTCGGCCCACTCGCGTCCCAGTTCGGGGGCATCTCGGCGGCGGCGCGCACCAGCCTGCGCTCGCGCGGCCCGTCCAGCCGGACGTGCAGCGTGCCGGGCCGGTCGCGCAGGACGAGCGCGGCGGCGCGGCCGAGGACGACGCAGCCGTCCGCGGCGGCGCGGCGGATCGCGGCCTCGGTGCGGGCGGTGAACTCCTCCGGCGGGACGGCGTCGCGGTTCGGCAGGTGGACCTCCATGCCGCTCAGCGACACGTTCGGCAGCCGCGCGGCCCCGGCGAGGATCCGGCCGAGGCCGCGCTCGGCGCGCCCGTCGTGGGCGAGGGCCTCCTCCAGCGTGCAGCCGATCTCGCTCGCGACGACCTCGGGAATCGCGCGGTCGACGAACGGCAGGCGGAGGCGCTCCGCCACGGCGGGGCCGACGAGGGCGCCGGCCGCGCCGAACGCGGCGGAGATGGTCACGGTCCGGGCGGTCACGGACCGTTCATGCCCGTTTCGGGCGCCCGTCACCATGCCCGGCCGCCGGACCGGCGGTTCCTAGAACAGGGCCGACTGCAGCGAGCGGCGCGCCTTGCCCACGCGGGGGTCGTCCGGCGGGAGCAGGTCGAACAGCGACAGCAGGTGCTTGCGCGCGGCGTCGCGGTCGTCGCCCGCGCCGGTCCGCACCGCGCCGATCAGCCGCGCGAACGCCTCGTCGACGCGTCCCGACATCATCTCGACGTCGGCCGCGCCGATCTGCGCGCGCACGTCGCCGGGCTTGTCCAGGCCCTCCTGGAGGGCGCGCTGCGGGTCTCCGAGGGCCTGCACGCGCAGGCTGAGCTCGACGAGCCCGAGCCCCTGCTTGGCCTGGGCGTCGCGGGGGTTCTGCGCGAGCAGCCGCTCGAACGCGGCCTTGGCCGCGTCGAGGTCGCCGCGCTGGAGGGCGTCCTCGGCCTCGGCGAGCCCGGGGTCGATCTGCGGCTGGGCCGGCTGCTCCGCGCCCGGCTCGCCGGCGGGCTCGTCCGGCAGGAGGCCCTCCTTGCGGAGCACGTCGAAGAGCTGGTCGATGGCCTGCCTGACCTGCGGCTCGGGCGCGGCGCCGTTCAGGAACGGCAGCAGCTGCCCGGCGACGACCGCGGCGACGAACGGGATCCCCTGGACGCCCATCTGCTGCATGTACGCGGCGAGCTGCGGGTTCGCGTCGACGTCGACCTTCGCGAGGACCCACTTCCCGGCCGCCTCGGCGGCGAGTTTCTCCAGGATGGGCCCGAGCTGCTTGCAGGGCCCGCACCAGTCGGCCCAGAAGTCGACGAGGACGGGCACGCTCTGCGAGCGCTCCACGACCTCGGTGTTGAACGTCTCGTCCGTGACGTCGAGGACGTACTGCCCGCCGGGCGCGCCGGCGGGCGCGGCCCCGCCGCCCGCCTGCGCCTGCGCCCGGCGTTCCTGCTGCTTCCTGGCGGCCGCCTGGCGCGCGCCCAGGTCGATGGCCCCGTGCAACGAAAAGTCCCGAGAAGGCATGCCTCCATCCTGCCCCATCCCCGCACCGCCTGTGCGCCCGTACGCTCCCAGCGGAGTGCGGGGACGGGCCGGAGGCGACCGTCGGCCGGGTCAGCCGAGCCGCTCGCCGTACACGTGGTCGACCGTCATGGTCATGAGCACCCTGCGGTCGGACACCATGACGGACCGGTACTCGGCCCAGTCGGGGTGCTCCCCGGCCGCCCGCCGGTAGTAGTCGACGAGGGCGTCGACCTCCGGCCCGTCCGGGTCGGCGCCCGGCCCGGTGAGGGTCACCGGGCCCTCGGCGGTGGCCCACGCGCGGCCGTCCGAAGAGGTGACCTCCAGCGCGGCCCGCGGGTCGCGGCGCAGGTTGGCGGTCTTGGCCCGCCCCTCGGTCATCGAGACGTAGAGGACGCCGGCGTCCCGGTCGTAGTACGGCATGACGGGCGAGAGCTGCGGGCGCCCGTCGGCCTTGATCGTCGCGAGGACCCCGAGCCGGCTCTCGGCGAGCAGGGCGCGCGGGTCGAACTGCGTGGTGGTCATGGTCGTCCCTCCGAGGGCTTGCGGAACTGCTCGACGAGCGCGGCGTAGCCGTCGCCGCCGTGCCCGGCGGCCACGGCCCGCTCGGCCAGGTCCTTGACGAACGCGGGCAGTGCGGTGGAGACGCCGAGCGCCGCGCTCTCGTCGAGGACCTGCCGCATCGCCGCCAACTGGGTGTCGACGGCTGCGTCCAGGACCGGGTACGCGCCGTCGTCGATCTGCCGCGCGTAGCCGGGGACCCAGCCGGCGACGGTCTCGATGCCCGTCTTCGCCAGCGGGGCGAACGCGGCGGCGTCCACCCCCGCCGCGCCGAGCAGGGCGGCGCCGTGCAGGAAACCGTTCAGCACGTTCCACATCACGCTCAGGACGGCCATCTCGTTCAGCGACGCCAGGCCGTGATCGTCGCCGAGGTGCGACGTTCCCGCGCCGAGACTCCGCAAAACCGGTTCGTGCCGGTCGAAGGCCGCCCGGGGGCCGCTGTAGACGAGCAGGGCGTCCGCGGTCCCGACCGTCTCGGGGATCGCCATGATCGCGCCGCCGAGGTAGTCGGCGCCGTGCCGGGAGACCGCCGCGGCGGTCCGCCGGGCCTCGCCGGACGAGCCGGAGGTCAGGTTCGCCACGGTGCGGCCGCCGAGGACGCCGCCGGCCGGTTCGAGGATCGCGCGGACGGACGCGTGGTCGGCCACGCAGACGACCACGAGCGGGGCGGCGGCGACGGCTTCGGCGGGCGTCGCGGCGAGCGTCGCGCCGCGGGCGGCGAGCGGCTCGGCCTTCGCCGCCGTCCGGTTCCAGACGGTCGTGGGGTGCCCGGCGCGCAGGAACGCCTCGGCGAGCGCGCGTCCCATCAGCCCGAGCCCGAGGACGGCCACCGGGGTGCGGGCGGTGCCGCCGATCCCCGGCGACGCCGCCGCTTCGGGCGAGGTCGCTGTTTCGGGTGACGTCGTTGTCTCGGGTGACGTCGTTGCTTGGGGCGACGCCGCTGTTTCGGGTGAAGTCGTTGCTTGGGGCGATTCGGTGGTCATGGCAGAATCCTGAACCTTCACACTGATATGAAGGTCAAGGAGCGAGCGCGATGCTGATCGGAGAGCTGAGCCGGCGGACCGGGGTCAACGCGCACCAGTTGCGCTACTACGAAGCGCAAGGGCTGCTCGAGGCCCGCCGGGGCGCCAACGGCTACCGCGAGTACGCGGACGACGCCGTGCTGACCGTCACCCAGATCCGCAGGCTCCTCGAAGCCGGGCTGTCGACGAAGGAGATCGAGTACCTGCTGCCCTGCGCGACGGGTTCGGGCCCCGAGTTCGAACCCTGCCCGGAACTCCTCGACGCTCTGCGCGCGCGCTTGAAGAAGCTCGACGAGTGCATCGAGTCGGTCGTCCAGTCCCGGCAGGTTCTGAGCGACTTCATCGACGCGACCGAGCGCCGCGTGGCGACGTCCGCCTACCGGGGGTGCGATGCGTCCGAACCGGAGCCGGCGCGCATGTGATCGCGATTGCGCGATCGGGGGCGGACGACCCTCGCCATACGAAATGCCTTTTAGTGGGCATATGCCGATTGTCCAGATATCTTGTTTCGTTCCAGTCACGCTACGAGGCAAAGAATCCAGCGGTCCCGCAGTAAAGGCAAAAAGATTGCTGACAGCCATCGCCAAGCCCGGTTATAGTCGCGATGTCGATGCATCGTTCCGCGGCAAAAGAGCTCCGGACGCCCTGGACACCGGCCCCGCCGGCGCCGGGAGCCGGGCGGGCGCCGCGTGGTGACGGGGGAGGCCACCGGCGCGCCAGACACGGCCGCAGCGAGCGCATGGCGAACAACGGGGGGAAACAGTGATCGCGGAGTATTCCGCGATCGTGGCCCGAGGAATGGGTGTCCGCCGCGGGGGGCGGTGGCTCCTGCGCCCGGTGACCTTCGGCCTTGCCGAAGGCGTGGTCGGCCTTGCCGGTCCACCTGGTGTCGGTAAATCCACTCTGCTGGCCACGTTCGCGACCTTGCGCCGACCGAACGCCGGTGCGCTGCACGTTCTCGGAAGGGACATATCGAACGGTACGGAGCTGCGCGCCGCGCGGGCCCGGATCGGCTACCTGCCGTCCCGGTTCTCCCGCGCGGGGAACATGACGGCGGGCGAGTTCGTCGAGTACGCGGCCTATTTCAAGCGGACGAGCGCCGCCGCCGCGCGCGCCATGGTCAAGCGGCTCGACCTCACCGAGGCCGCCGGGACCGAGCTCGCGCTGCTGCCGCCGGACGTCCGGCTGCGCGCCGGCCTCGCCGCGGCGTGCGTCCACGAACCCGAGCTGGTGCTCCTCGACGAACCGTTCGGCGAGCTGTGCGCCGCCGCCGAACCCTGGCCGACCGGCGCGGCCGGGCCGGGCGGCGACGCGTCCGCGGCGATCGCCGAGCTGATCCCGGTGCTGCGCGCGCTCGCCCCCACCGTGGTGATCACCGCGGACGGCTGCGACCCGCTCACCGGCTGGTGCGACCGCCTGTTCACGCTCTCCCGCGGCAAGCTCACCGAACAGCCCACCCGTTCGGCCACGACCCGCCGGGGCCGCTCCGCCGCCGACCGCCGATGGCCCGACGCGGCCGGCGGACGGGACGCGGTGCCCGGCGACCACCGGCGCGGCGAAGGTCCGGTGCCGCGCCGGTGGCTGTGGCCGGCCCGTCCATGGTCCGCATTGCCCTGGACGGGCCGGCCGCGGCGAATCGGCCGCCGCCCGCCGCTGCCCGCGCTGCCGCAGCCGGTCCGGCCGCGGGCCCGGCGGACGCCCGTGCGGAGCGCCGCCGGTGTCTGACCTCGGGCGGGTGCTCCGGCTGGACGCCCGCCGCACGGCGCTGCTCGTCGCGGTGCCGCTGCTCACCGCCGTCGGCACCGCCGCGGCGGCGCTGTCGATGTGCCCGCCGCACGCCTACTGGGACAACACCGTCGTCGCCCTGGTGAACGCGGTGCGGCTGCTCGGCCCGGTCGCCGCCGCGCTCGCCGCCTGGACGGCCGTCCGCGAACGCCCCCTGGACTACCTGCGCAACCTCACCGCCCGCTCCCCCGCCACCGGCGTGCTGTTCGACCTGCTGCTGCTGTCGGCCGCCGCGCTCGTCTCGTACGCGGCGGTCACGGCCGTGATCGTCGCCGTCACCGTGCTGCACGACGGCACCGGACGCTCCCACCCGCTCGGGTTCGCGGCGGGCGCGGGCGCGCTCGTCCTGCACGTCGTGGCCGGCTACCTGGCCGGACGGGTCGCGCCGCACCGGGCGACGGCGCCGCTCGTCCTCGTCGCCACCGGGCTGTGGTCGGCGCTGCGCGTGCCCGGGATGTCCTGGTGGAGCCTGCTGCCCCCGGCCGCCCTGAACCAGGTCGCGCTGTTCACCACGCTGCGCCCGCAGGTGCTCGCCGACCAGGTCGTGTGGGCGGTCGGCGCGACGGCCGCGCTGATCCTCGGGTACGTGCTGTGGGCGACCCGCCGCGCGCTGATCGGCGTCCCGCTCGCGGTCGCGCTCGCGGCGTCCGCGGCGGCGACCCTCGGGCTGCACGGCACGGCGGGCGGGACCGTCGCGCCCGCCCCCACCGAGCAGGTGTGCCGGGAGTGGCCGCTGACCGTGTGCGTGCATCCGGCGCTGCGCGACGCGCTGCCCGCGCTGACGTCCGCGGTGATCCCGCTCGCCGCGCGGCTGGACGGGACGCCGGGCGCGTTCACCCGCGTGGAGCAGCGTCCCGCGTGGGCGCCCGGCGGGGTGCGGGACGGCGTCGCGGGCGTCCACCTCGACGCCGCGCTGCCGCCGGGGTTCGAGGAACGGGCCGTCCGGCGGATCCGGGACGGCCTGCGCGACGCCCGCGCGTGCCCGTCCCCGCGCGGGTACGGGGCGCTGGTGGACGCGTGGCTGGTCGGGGACGCGCCGCCCGCGATCGGCGACGAGCGGGCTGCACGGGTGTTCGGCTCGTGGAGCGAGGACCGGCGCCGCGCGTGGCTGCGGACGCACTTCGCCGACTACCGGACGTGCACGCTCGGCCCCCACGACTTCCGCGCCGCGACGGGCGTCCGCTCAGCGGACGCGCACGGCCCGCGGGACGCGGCGGACGGTCCGGGCACGACGACGCACCGCACCCCGCACGAGGCGGGGAACGGCGCGCAGGGTTCCCCTGCACGGCCGCGCCGGGACCCCCAGCCCGGCGCGACCGCGCAGGAGCCTTAAGCCCGGCCTGCCGGTTCGGTGACCGGGGCGGGCTTGGTCCAGTGGCGTTCGACGAAGAACGGCGCGACGGGCAGCACGGCGGCGCCCAGCGCGAGGATCGTCCGCGTCATGTTCCAGCCGAGCTGCTGGCGCACGATCACCGCCACGCCGACGTAGGCGATGAACAGGACCCCGTGGATCGGGCCCACGAGCGACACCGCGGCGGGCATGTCCGCCATGTACTTCAGCGGCATGGCCACGAGCAGCAGCACCAGGAACGAGACCGCCTCCGCGATGGAGACGAGCCGGAAAGCACGAACGATGTCCACGTCCGGTCAAACGCCCTCCGCCCCCCAGAGGTTTCAGGGGCGGCTATGGCCCTGATCACATCGCGCGGAAGCAACAAGTGGCGTGAACGCGCGGCGCGGCGGGGCATGCCGGGTGTATGGCGAGCGAAAAACCGAATACCGGCACCCCCCGATCTCTCCGTCCGCTCCGATTCCCGCGCGGCCCCGTGCTGCTCGTCCTCGCGACGGCGGTCGTCGTGGTGGTGGGCCTGCAACTCCTGCGCGGGCTGGGGCTGCCCGGCTGGGCGAACCCGTTCGCGACGGAGACGAAGGACCGCAGCGGGCCCGTCCTGCTCAAGTCGATCCAGGACCTGCGGCGTTACGAGGCGGCGAGCGGGTCCTTCCAGGTCATCGTGGATCTGGAACAGGACGCGAAGTTCCTCCCGGGTTCGCTGCGCGGGAAGCGCACCCTGTTCGTCGGGAACGGGACCGTGGACGCCTACGTGGACTTCTCGGCGCTCGGTTCGGGCGCGATCAGGGTGAACGCGGACCGGACGGCCGCGACGATCACGCTGCCGCCCGCGCGGCTGGAGCGGACCAGCCTCGACACCGAGAACAGCTACGTCCACGCCACCGAGCGCGGCCTGTTCGACCGGTTCGGCGACTTCTTCAGCGAGAACCCGAACGACCAGCAGCGGCTCTACGTCCTGGCGAGCCAGAAGATCCAGGACGCGGCGGCGAAGAGCGGCCTGCGCGAACGCGCCGACGCCAACACCCGCTCGATGCTGACGAACATGCTGCGAGCCCTCGGCTTCACGACCGTGACGTTCACCGAACCGGCCCAGTGACCCCGCGCCCGGACGAACCGGGCGCGAGGCCGGCCCGCGTCACGCCTTGCCCTCCCCCGGCCCGAGCGGGCCCCGAGCCGCTAGGCGAGGGGCCGGGTCGGAACGCGCAGGACGAGAGCGTCGCCCTGGCCGCCGCCGCCGCACAGGCCGGCGGCGCCGACGCCGCCGCCGCGGCGCTTCAGCTCGTAGGCCAGGTGCAGCGCGATGCGGGCGCCCGACATGCCGACGGGGTGGCCGACCGCGATCGCGCCGCCGTTCACGTTGACCTTCTCGGGGTCGACGCCGAGGTCGCGCATCGACTGGATCCCGACCGCGGCGAACGCCTCGTTGATCTCGATGAGGTCGAGGTCGGCGACGTCCAGGCCCTCCTTGCCGAGCGCGTGCTTGATCGCGTTCGCGGGCTGCGACTGCAGCGAGTTGTCGGGGCCCGCGACGTTGCCGTGGGCGCCGATCTCGGCGAGCCACTCCAGCCCGAGCTCCTCGGCCTTCGCCTTCGACATCACCACGACCGCCGCCGCGCCGTCGCTGATCTGCGAGGACGAGCCCGCGGTGATCGTCCCGTCCGCGCTGAACGCGGGACGCAGCCGCGCGAGGCCCTCGACGGTCGTGTCGCCCCGCACGCCCTCGTCGGCGGAGAACACGATCGGCTCGCCGCGCCGCTGCGGGATCTCGATCGGGGCGATCTCGTCGTCGAACACGCCGTTCTTGATCGCCGCGGCGGCCCGCTGGTGCGAGCGCGCGGAGAACTCGTCCTGCTCCTCGCGGGAGATGTCGAGCTCGGCGTTGTGCCGCTCGGTCGACTCGCCCATCGCCAGCCCGTCGAACGCGTCGGTGAGCGCGTCGTGGGCCATGTGGTCGAGCATCTCGATCGACCCGTACTTGTAGCCGCCGCGCGACTTCGGCAGCAGGTGCGGCGCCCGGGTCATCGACTCCATGCCGCCCGCGACGACGATGTCGAACTCGCCCGCGCGGATCAGCTGGTCGGCGAGGGCGATGGCGTCCAGGCCGGACAGGCAGACCTTGTTGACGGTGATCGACGGGACGGTCATCGGGATGCCGGCCTTGACGGCCGCCTGCCGCGACGGGATCTGGCCCGCGCCCGCCTGCAGGACCTGCCCGAGGATCACGTACTGGACCTGGTCGCCGGACACACCGGCCCGCTCCAGCGCCGCCTTGATCGCGTGCGCGCCGAGGTCGGCCGCGGAGAAGTCCTTGAGCGAGCCCATCAGGCGGCCGATGGGCGTGCGCGCTCCGGCGACGATCACGGATGTGGCGGTCATGAGGGGGCCCTCCAGAGTGGTGCTGCGCCGACGTTTGCCACCATACCCAGGAGTATCGGCACGCCTTCGAGGGAGACCCGCCCATGCTGACCCGTATCGACCACATCGGAATCGCCTGCCACGACCTCGAGGCCACCGTCGAGTTCTACAAGGCCACCTACGGCTTCTCCGACGTGCACTTCGAGGTGAACGAGGAGCAGGGCGTCCGGGAGGCCATGCTGAAGATCAACGAGACGGGCGACGGCGCCGCGAGCTACCTGCAGCTGATCCAGCCGATCCGGGACGACTCGGCCGTCGCCAAGTGGCTCGCCAAGAACGGCGAGGGCGTCCACCACATCGCGTTCGGCACCGACGGCACCGTCTCGGAGGAGGCCGCGAACATCGGCGGCAAGGGCGTCAGGGTCCTGTACGACGAGCCGCGCAAGGGCTCGATGGGCTCGCTGATCAACTTCCTGCACCCGAAGGACTGCCACGGCGTCCTGACCGAGCTGGTGCAGAAGCGCTGACGGCCGCGGAGGACCGGTCACGGGGCGGCGCCGCACCGTGACCGGATCGTGACGCATTCGGGACCCCGGGGCGGGGTAACGCGGTACAGACTACCGCTCTGTGACCGTTCGGTCGCGTCTGGTGCATTTGTGGGGCCCGTACCTGGGCAGCCGCGACTTCACGGAGCGACATGCCAAAACGGGACAAAACACGCAGCGCGTCAAGATGAGCCCCCAACACGGCAGTGTCGGGAGTAGGCTTCATTCGCCGGAAGAGGTCTGGGGCGCTGCGCCGTTCCCGCCAGGCGATCAACCGGTCCCCGGAACCACCCGTAGCCCCGTCACATCAGGATTGAGCCACATGCAGTCCGACATCGACGCCCAGCTCACCAACTTCTTCGAAGAGACGCCCCCACGCGAGTTCGACGTGGTGCTCCGCGGCTACGACCGGCACCAGGTCGACGAGCACATCAAACAGCTCGAGAGCGAGGTCAGGCAGACCCGCGAGTCGACCCAGGCCATGCAGCGGGAGCTGTCCGACGCGCACCGCCAGCTGCAGGAACAGGAGCGCCCCACCTACTCCGGTCTCGGCGCCCGCATCGAGCAGCTGCTCCGGCTCGCCGAGGAGCAGGCCACCGAGCTCGTCCAGGCCGCCCGTTCCGAGGCGAACGAGATCAAGGCCGCGGCCAAGGTCGACGCCGCCGAACTGCGCGCCACCGCCGAGAACGACGCCGCCGAACTGCGCGCCACCGCCCAGCGCGAGGGCGACGACATGCGCAACGCGGCCGAGCGCGAGGCCGAGGAGGTGCGCACGTCCGCCCGCCGCGAGGCCGACGAGCTGACCTCCACCACCGAGCGCGAGGTCGCCAAGCTCCGCGCCACCGCCGACCACGAGGTCGCCGAGAAGCGCGCCGCCGCCGAGCGGGAGATCGCCAAGCTCCGCACCACCACCGAGCGCGAGGTCGCGCAGTTGCGCGCGTCCACCAAGCGCGAGCGCGACGAGATCCTCACCACCGCCAAGCGGCAGGCCGACGAGATGCGCGCCCAGGCGCAGCGCATCCTCGAGGAGAGCGAGGCCCAGCGCGCCCAGGCCGAGGCCGAGTTCGAGATCCAGCTCGCCGCGCGCCGCGAGGAGGCCGACCGCCAGGACGCCGAGCGCCACGCCGCCGCCCAGGCCGCCACGCAGAAGCTCGTCGCCGAGGCCGAGCAGCGCGCCGCGTCCGCCGAGCAGCGCGCCGCCAAGGCCACCCAGCAGGCCGACCAGACCCGCCGCGAGGCCGACTCGCACGCCAAGCAGCTCGTCGCGAACGCCCGCAAGAACAGCGACAACGTCATCGCCGAGGCCAAGGCGCAGGCCGAGCAGCTGCTCGCCGAGACCAAGGCCGAGGCCGACCGCGTCCGTACCAACGCGCAGCGCCAGGTCGACGAGCTCACCCGCCAGCGCGACAGCATCACCAGCCACCTCAACCAGCTGCGCCAGCTCATCGGCGGCGTCTCCCCGGGCATGGGCGCCGACGAGATCGCCGCGCCGCCGGAGAAGGCCGCCATCCCCGCGGCCGAGCCCAAGGAGGAGCCGCCGGCCAAGCCCGCCGCCAAGCCCGCCGCCAAGGCGGCCCCGGCGAAGGCCGCACCGGCCAAGGGCGGCGACGCCAAGAAGTCCGACGAGGACGACGAGGACTGGTGGCAGGAGTGACCACCTGACGCGTTCGCCCGCGCGTCACCGAGCGGAAAGCCTAGAGGCCGAGTGAACGCCTCTGGGCTTTCCGTCGTCTACACACCCGTAACACCCGAGGCCGATCACGGCAGGAGACAGAGGAGACCGGCGTGCCCGACGAGACCCCCCGCGAGGACGGTTCCGCCGCGCCCCCCGGCCCCGCCCACGTCCCTGCCCCGACCCCGCCCCCCGACGACGCCCCCGCCGGGGGGCCCGAACCCGAACCCACGACGGGCGACGGCGCCGGGTCCGCGAACGCCGAACCCACGACGGACGCCGCCGCCTCCGAAGGCGCCGCACCGGCCACCGCGGCGACCGCCGAACCGGCCGCCGAACGCGACGAGCCGAGCAGTTCCGACACGTCGAAAGCGGCCTCCGCACCCGGCACACCCGGCCGACCGGACACCCCCACGGGAACGACCGCCGAGCCGGGCGCGTCCGGCGAACCAGACACCGGCGACACCGAGGCGTCCACGCGCGACGAACCGGGTGCCGCGACCGCCGAAGCGTCCGGAGCGGAGGCGTCCGATGACCGGGACGAGCGGGGCACGGGCCATGCGGGCACCGGCTCGGAGGGCGAGCGGGCGGAGACGCGGCCGCAGGACACGGACGTCCTGGACGACTCGTCCGCCGGCGGCGGGGAGCCTGCGGCGAAGCCCGCGAAGCCCGTGCCGGCCGGCGGGGCGGTCGTGGCGGAGCCGGGCGCGCCGCTGCAGGTGACGCCCGACCCCGCGATGGACGTCGAGCAGCGGCGGCGGGAGGCGGGAGTCGATCAGCGGTTCCCGTTCGGGCGGCCGGGGCAGCCGCTCGGACGGCACCACCCGTTCGTGTTCGGCTTCACCGCGGCCCTCGGAGTGATCACGGCGTGGCTGCTGGTGCAGGCGGCCACGAGCGCGCGGTCCACGATCGTGATGATCGTCGTGGCGCTGTTCCTCGCGATCGGGTTGAACCCGGCGGTGGAGCGGCTGCGGAGGATCGGCCTTCCCCGGGGGCTGGCCGTCGGGGCGGTGTTCTTCGGGGTCCTGCTGTTCTTCGCGGGGTTCGTCGCGTCGCTGGTGCAGCCGGTGACCGAGCAGGTCAACGAACTCCGGGAGAGCATTCCGCACTTCGTCGAGCAGTTGCAGAACAACAAGCAGCTCGTGGAGTGGGACAAGCGGTACGGGCTGCTCGAGCGGGCCGAGAAGTTCGTGAACGGGGAGGACTTCCAGAAGCAGGTCACCGACGCGGCCACGGGGATCGGCAGGGTCGCCATAAGCGGTGTGCTCCAGACCGTGACCATCCTGATCCTCACGCTGTACTTCCTGGGGTCGCTGCCGCAGATCAAGACGTTCTTCTACAAGCTCGCCCCGCGGACCCGGCGCGCGCGCGTGGCGCTGCTCGGCGACGAGATCCTGGACCGGATCGGCGGGTACGTCGCGGGCCAGTTCATCATCGGGTTCATCGCGGGCGCGCTGTCGTACGTCTTCCTGTCGATCCTGGGGGTGAAGTACGCGCTGGCGCTGTCGCTGATCGTGGCGGTGACGGCGCTGATCCCGCTGGTGGGCGCGACGATCGGCGCGGTGGTGGTGTGCCTGATCGCGTTCCTGACGGGGTCGCTGACGGACGTGATCGCCTGCGTGATCTTCTACGTCGCGTACCAGCAGATCGAGAACTACCTGATCTATCCGCGGGTGATGAAGCGGACGGTCGACGTGCAGCCGGCGGTGACGATCGTGGCGGCGCTGGTGGGGGCGGCGCTGCTCGGGGTGGTGGGGGCGCTGCTGGCGATCCCGACGGCGGCGGCGGTGTCGCTGCTCATCCGCGAGGTCGTCCTGCCTCGTCAGGAGACTCTCTAGCCGTCCGGGCGAGGGCGGCGGTGAACTCGGCGACGGCCTGGTTGAACAGGTCGGGCTGCTCGACGGCGCACAGGTGCCCGGCGCGGGGGATGACGAGGAGTTCGGAGTCGGGCGCGGCGTCGGCCATGGCGCGGGCCTCGTCCTCGGTGGCGAGGGCGTCCTCGTCGCCGACCATGACGAGAGTGGGGACGCGCAGTTCGCGGAGGGTCGCGAAGGAGTCGGGGCGGGCGGCCATGGCGCGCTGCGCCCAGGCGGCGGCGCGCGGCGGGGTGGCCTGGACGAGCCCGCGGACGCGCCCGTAGACGAGGGCGCGCTGCCGCATGGTGGTGGGGCCGACGAGTCCGGGGAGGACCTCGTCGACGAGGACCCGCACGTCGCCGCCGTCGAGGGCCTCGGCCTGCCGGAGCCGGCCGGCGCGGACGGCGTCGGTGTCGGCGGCGGCGCGGGTGGCGGCGAGGACGAGCCCGCGGACGAGGCCGGGGTGGCGGCGGCAGAGCGCCATCGCGACGTAGCCGCCCATGGACAGGCCGCCGACGACGGCGCGGCGGACGCCCTGGTCGCGGAACACGCGGGCGACGTCGTCGGCCATCGCGTCGATGGACGGCTCGTCGGCGCCGAGCAGGGACCCGCCGAAGCCGCGCAGGTCGGGGGTGATCACGCGGAACCGTCCGGCGAGGCCCTGCCGCTGCTCGAGCCACATCGCGGACGAGAGGGGGAAGGCGTGCAGCAGGACCAGGGGCGTGCCCGAACCGACGTCTCTGGCGTAGAGCTGCACGGTCATGCGGGTTCCTCACCTCGTGTCGGGTTACCGGTAATGGTTACCCGGAACGCGACCGAGATGATCAGGTGTGGCCGTCATCGGCCGATCGGGGTTACGCCGCGGGGCCGTCCCATTCGGTGGGCAGCGGGTGGGCGGCGGGCGCGACGCGCCGGACGATCTCGTTGAGGACGGTCCGCACGTAGGGTTCGCCGACCCACAGGTGCTTGGCCTTGTCGACGCCGACGACCTCGGCCTGCGGGATCCGCTTGAACCGCTCGCGGGCCTCGTCGGGCCGGAGGTAGTCGTCGAGCTCGGGGACGAGCGCGAGGACGGGACGTCCGTCGGCGCCCCACGCGTCGAGGTCGGCGTCGGTCGCGCGGTGCAGCGGCGGGGAGAGCAGGATCGCGCCCTCGACGAGCGGGTCGCGGCCCCACTTGAGCGCGAGTTCGGTGCCGAACGACCAGCCGAGCAGCCACGGGCGCGGCAGGTCGTGGTACTCGGTGTACTCGAGGGCGGCGGCGACGTCGAACCGTTCGGTCTCGCCCTCGCCGAACTCGCCCTGGCTGGTGCCGCGCGCCGAGGCGGTGCCGCGCGTGTTGAACCGCAGGACGGCGAGGTCGGCGAGCGCGGGCAGCCGGTAGGACGCCTTGCGCAGGACGTGGCTGTCCATCATGCCCTCGGCGGTGGGCAGCGGGTGGAGGCAGACGAGGGTCGCCACCGGGGGGTTCTCGGGGGGCAGCGCGAGTTCGCCGACGAGTTCGAGCCCGTCGGAGGTGTGCAGGGTGATGTCCTCGCGGCGCGCCGGCAGGACGGTCGCGGCCCGGATCTCCGCCATCGGTCTCCTTCGGGTCAGTATCGGGGCGCGTTGCGGCTCCGCTGGACGCGGGGCGCGCGGCGGGTGCGGGCCTGCCAGCAGGGCCGGTGCCAGTGCCGCCGCTCGTCGGCGCCGCCGCGTTCGTCGGCGGGCCAGGCGACGACGTGCCCGACGCCGGGCGGGATCTCGTGGTCGCAGCCGGGGCAGCGGTACGGTTTCGCCGCGTTCGCCCCGGCGACGTTGCGGACGATCCAGGTGCCGTCCGGCCCGTCCTCGGTGTCCTGAGCCCACATGCCGCCGCCGCCCCGCGGGATCGGTCCGGGGGCGGAGCGGCGGTTCTTGCGGGGGCTCATGCCTTACAGGGTAGGGCCGTTACCGGAGCGGGCGTCCGGCGGTGACGTGCTCGACCAGCAGCGGGGTGGGGGCGAGGGCGGGTTCGCGGGTCTCGGCGTGCAGGGCGCGCAGGACGCCGACGGCGCGGTCGAGGCCGAGCCGGTCGAGGTCGGCGATGGGGCCGGTGGGGTAGCCGCAGCCGAGCGTCATGGCGGCGTCGATCGCGTCGGGGTCGGCGTATCCGGCGCCGAGCATCGCGGCGGCGTCGTTGAGGTAGGGGAAGCGGAGCGCGTCGACGATGAACCCGGCGCGGTCGCGGCACCGGACGGTGGTGAGGCCGAGCCCGGCGAGGAGTCCGGCGGCGCGGTCGGCGACGCCGGGGGCGGTCGCGACGGTCGCGGCGATCTCGGCGAGGTCGCCGTCGATCTCGGGGAGGCGCAGCCCGACGACGTCGCCGGGACGCCCGGACGCGACGGCCTGCTCGACGACCTGCCCGTCGGCGGACGTGACGGCGAGGACGGCGCCGTCCTCGACGTTCGCGGACGCTTCGGCGAGCAGGGCCCGGCCGGCTTCGGCGTCCTGCGCGGCCTCGATGACGAGGTCGCAGTCGGCGAGCCCGTCGGCGGACGTCCGGACCCGCGCGCCGGCGCGGTCGGCGCGGGCGGCGAGGGCGTCGGCGAGCGGGCCGGTGCCGAGGACGCCGACGACGGGCGCGGCGGCCGCGGGCGCGGTCGCGGGCTCGGCGGGCTCGGCGGGGGCGCCGTGGTCGTAGAAGCCGCGGCCGGTCTTGCGGCCGAGCAGCCCGGCGGTGACGAGCTCGCGCAGCCGCGGCGAGGGGGCGTGCCGGCGGTCGCGGGACTCGGCGTAGATCGCTTCGAGGACCTCGAGGCAGGTGTCGAGGCCGATGAGGTCCATCAGGGTGAACGGGCCCATCGGCAGCCCGGCGCCGGCCTTCATCGCGGTGTCGATGTCGTCGCGGGTGGCGTGCCCGGACTCGAGCATGCCCGCCGCCTGGTTCAGGTAGCCGAACAGCAGCCGGTTCGCGACGAACCCGGCGCGGTCGCCGATCGTGACGGGCGTCTTGCCGAGGTCCCGGACGAGCGCCGCGACGCGCTCGACGGCCTGCGGCTCGGTGCGGACGGTGCGGATGACCTCGACGAGCTTCATCACCGGCGCCGGGTTGAAGAAGTGCACGCCGACGATCTTGTCGGGGCGTCCGGTGGTGACGGCGATGTCGGTGACCGACAGGGACGAGGTGTTGGTGGCGAGGACGGCGTCGGCGCGGCAGACGCGGTCGAGTTCGGCGAACACCGTCCGCTTGAGGTCGAGCCGCTCGGGGACGGCCTCGATGACGAGGTCGCAGTCGCCGAGGTCGGCGAAGTCGGTGGACAGCGTGATCCGGTCGAGGATCTCGCGTTGCGCGTCCTCGGTCAGCCGGCCGCGCTTCACCGCGCGCCCGGTCGAGGACTCCAGGTGCCCGCGCCCGCGCGCCAGCGCGTCCGGGTTGATCTCGATGCCGACGACCGCGAGGCCGCCGCGCGCCAGCACCTCGGCGATGCCCGCGCCCATGGTGCCCAGTCCGACGACCCCGACCTTGCTGAACGAACCACTCGTCATGGTTCGCAGTCTGGCAGAGGGCTCGGGCGGGGCCGATGCCGGGTACGACCGGGACGTGCGCTTCGGAATCTTCCTTCTCGCCGCCCGCTTCCCCGGCCAGGACGACGCCGCCGCCCTGGCCCGCACGGTCGAGGCGGCCGTCGCCGCCGAGCGGGCCGGCTTCGACGACGTGTGGCTGGCCGAGCACCATTTCATGACGTACGGGGTCGTGCCGTCCGCGACGGTCATGGCCGGGCATCTGCTGGGGGTGACGCGGCGCGTCCACGTCGGGACGGCCGTCAGCGTGCTGTCCACGCAGCACCCGGTCGCGCTCGCCGAGCAGGCCGCGCTGCTGTCGCTGGTGTCGGGCGGGCGGTTCCGGCTCGGCGTCGGGCGCGGCGGCCCGTGGCGGGACCTCGAGGTGTTCGGCACCGGGCTCCCCCGCTACGAGCACGGGTTCGCCGAGTCCCTCGACCTCCTGCTCGCGTGGCTCCGTTCCGACCGGGTGTCGTGGACGGGCGAGCACTTCCGGTTCCGGGAGGTTCCGGTGGTGCCGCGGGCGCCCGCCCCGCCTCCGGTCGCGGTGGCCTGCACGTCCCGCGAGACGGAGCGGCTGGCGTCGTCCCGCGGGCTGCCGATGCTGCTGGGCATGCACGTCGGCGACGAGGAGAAGGCCGCGGCGGTCGAACGTCACGGCGTCCCGGACGTCCCGCACGTCTCCGTGCATCTCGCGCAGGTCGCGGACACGCGGGACGAGGCCGTCGGGCTGCTGCTCGACGGGATGCCGCCGTGGCTCGGGCCGGGCCTGGACGGGTACGTCCCCGTGGACGATCGCCCGCGCCCGTCCCGCGACCCGCTCGCCTACACCCGCCGCATGTGCGACCTGCATCCGGTCGGTTCCCCGGACGACTGCGCGGCCGCGCTCGCCGCCACCGCGGAACGCACCGGGATCGGCCACTTCGTCCTGCTCGTCGAGGCCGCCGGTTCCCACCGCGCGACCCTCGACAACATCGCGCGCCTCGGCGCCGAGGTGCTCCCCCGCCTCCGCTGAACGACGGACGGCCCCGCCCGTCCGGCCGGACGGGCGGGGCCGGTTCGCGCGTCAGCAGTCGCGCAGTTCCGGCGACTGGTTGAGAATCTGCTCGCGCGCGGTGATGAATTTCGCGCGGGCCGCCGGGTCGCCGTCCGCCGGGAACACGGCGACGCGGTGGCAGTTCTGGAACGCGAGCTTCACGCCGAAGTAGCGCTCCAGGGTGCCGCGCATGGCGTCGCTGGCCAGCACGCGCAGCAGCTGCCCGCGCGCCTGCTCGTCCGGCGGCGGCGTCAGGTTGTCGGCGAAGTCGCCGCCGTCCACCTGCAGCCGGGCCACCAGCCCGCTGATCATCTCCCACGCGTACGGGAGGGACGTTTTGATGCAGTCGACGAACGCGGCGTCGTCGACTTCGCCGCGCTGTGCCGTTTCGAGGAGTTCCGGGGTCACGTCAAGGGACATTCTCGGGTCCTTTCGCAGACGGATGACACCGGTCATCGACGCTAATCACGCCTCCCGGCAATTTCCAGGCTTGACAGTCGCACTGACTTGCGCGTCCCGGGACGTTCAGCGCGCGGGCGCCGCGCCGCGCCGGCGCGTCGCCGCCGTACGCGGCCGCCCGATCCGGCCGGGCATCCGGTCCGCCCAGTACTCGCGGGTGCGCCGGGCGGCCCGCCCGGCGCGGGCGCGGTCGCCTTCGGCCCGCATGTCCCGCGCCCGCTCCCGCATGACCGCGAACATGATGTCGTTGTGGTACACGACTTTCCCTCCGTCCGCCGGGCCGCGACTCCGGCCCGACATCTATGAGGTTCGCCCTAAGGCGGCCGTCCCCACATCGGCACGACGCCTTACTCCTGTGGGGACGGACGCCTTAGCCGTGCACCGGGCGCCTCAGGCGCGGGCGGATTCGGACGCGCGGCCGGGTGCGGGTCCGGTGTCGTCCAGGGCGGTGTCGTCCAGGGCGGTGCCCTCCAGGGCGGTGCCGTCCAGGGCGGTGCCCTCCAGGTCCATGTGCGGGACGATCCGGTCGAGCGGGCGCGGGAACCACCAGGCGGCGCGGCCCAGCAGCGCCATGGCGGCGGGCACGAGGCCCATCCGGACGACGAACGCGTCCACGGCGACGCCGACCGCGAGCGCGAACCCCATCGACTGGACGATCGGGTCGTGCGAGAGGACGAACCCGCCGAACACCGCGATCATGATGAGCGCGGCGGCCGTCACGACGCGGGCGCCGTCCGCGAAGCCCGAGACGACGGCCGTGCGGGCGTCCGCGCCCTTCGCGTACTCCTCGCGCATCCGCGACACCAGGAACACCTGGTAGTCCATCGCGAGCCCGAACAGGACGCTGATCAGCAGGATCGGCAGGAAGCTCGCGACCGGCCCGACCTTGTTCACCGGGACGGCGTCGGCGAGCCACCCCCACTGGTAGACGGCGACGACGGCGCCGAGGGACGCGGCGACGCTGAGCAGGAAGCCCGCGACGGCCTTGAGCGGGACGAGCACCGAGCGGAACGCGAGCGTCAGCAGGGCCAGCGAGAGCACCGTGATGACGGCGAGGAACGGCGGGAGCGCGTCGCCCAGCTTCCGGGAGACGTCGATGTTCGCGGCGGTGGTG
Organism: Actinomadura sediminis; assembly: GCF_042675525.1. Lineage (NCBI taxonomy): Bacteria > Bacillati > Actinomycetota > Actinomycetes > Streptosporangiales > Thermomonosporaceae > Actinomadura > Actinomadura sediminis. The sequence goes on along the minus strand of NZ_JBHTJA010000015.1, from coordinate 37,312 downwards.
CCGGTGACGGCGACGCCCGGTTCGGCGCGCATCGCCTCGACGAGGTTCTCGGTCGCCTCGGTGTCCGGGCCGTGCTCGGGGATGACGGTGACCGCGGCGGTGCGGCCGTCCGGTGACGTGCCGGGCGGCAGGACGGCCGCGACGCCGGGCAGCGCGGAGATGTGCGCGACCGCCCGCCGCGCCGCGGCGGGACCGCCGTCCACGACGGCGATCAGCGGCCCGTTGAAGCCGGGGCCGAATCCCTCGGCCGTCAGGTCGTCGGCCTGGCGCGCGGTGGTGCTCTCGGGGTAGGAGCCGGCGCCGGGCAGGCCGAGCCGCAGGTCGTGGGCGGGGACGGCCGTGATCCCGATCAGCGCGAGGCCGGCGAGCAGGACGGGCACCGGGCGGCGCACGACGAGCCGCGCCCAGCGCGCGCCGCCCCCGGCCGCGCCGTCCCGGGCGTCCCCGCGCAGCCCGGGGACGCGGAACCGGGTGACGGCGCGGCCCGCGAAGCCGAGCAGCGCGGGCAGCAGGGTGACGGCGCCGAGCACCGCGACGATCACCGCGCCGGCCGCCGACAGGCCCATGACGGTGAGGAACGGGACGCCCGCGACGGCGAGCCCGGCGAGGGCGACCACGACCGTGGCGCCCGCGAACACGACGGCGCCGCCCGCGGTGGCGACGGCGAGCGCGGCGGCGTCCTCGGGGCCGAGCCCGGCGGCGAGGTTCTGCCGGTGCCGCGACAGCACGAACAGCGCGTAGTCGATCCCGACGGCCATCCCGATCATCAGCGCGAGGACCGGCGCGGTCGAGATGATCTCCAGCGGGCCGGTGAGCGCGTACAGCCCGGCCATCCCGACGCCGACGCCGGCGAGCGCGCTGAGCAGCGGCAGCCCGGCCGCGACGAGCGACCCGAACGTGATCAGCAGGACGACGACCGCGACGCCGACGCCGATGATCTCGCCGGCCCCGCCGACCTCGACCGCCGGCATGAAGGCGTCCCCGCCGAACTCGACGCGCAGGTCGCCGGACGCCGCGGCCGCCGCGTCCCGCACCGCCTCCCGCGGCCCGTCCCCCAGGTCGTCGAGGCGCTGGTCGAACACGACCTGCACGATCGCGACGCGCCCGTCCGGCGAGACGGCCCCGGCGGCGAACGGGTCGACGGCCCGCGCGACGTCCGGCGCCCGCCCGACCTCGCGGACGACCGGACGGACGTCGCGGGGGTCGAGCCGTTCCCCGTGCGGCGCCGCGAGGACGACCCGTCCGGAGGCGTTCGCGTACTCGGGCAGGGTCCCGGCGATGCGGTCGAGGGTCTCCTGCGCCTCGGTGCCGGGGACGCGGTACTCCTCGCTCACCTCCCCCGCGAACGCGGCGGCGGCGCCGCCGAGCGCGGCGAGCAGCGCGAGCCAGATCGCGAGCACGGCGACGCGCCGCCGGTAGGCGAGGCGTCCCAGCCGCTGCAGCAGGTTCGTCATGCGGTCGTCCCCCTTGAACGTCGGTGGTCCCGCCGCCGAATGTACGCCCGACTGAGTCACTCGAACAAGTCGAGTGACAATGTCCGTGCCGGCACGTCCCCGGGCCTCGGTAACCTTGGGTGCCATGGCGCACGTCCCCGCCGCCGAGCGGCGTCCCCAGCTCGTCGAGGCGGCCATCGGCCTGATGGCGCGCAAGGGCGTCGAGGCCGCCAGCACCCGGGCCATCGCCGCCGAACTGGGCGTCGCGCAGGCGACCGTCCACTACACGTTCGGCACGAAGCGCGACCTGTACGGCGCGATCGTCGAGCGGCTCGCCGGCGAGATGATCGACCGGGTGTGCGCCGCGGCGCCCGCCGAGGCCGCGCCCGGTGCCGCGGGATTCGCGGCGTCCGTCCAGATCATGGCGCGGGCGCTGTGGGACGCCTACGCCGAGCGCCCCGGACGCTTCCGCGTGTTCGACGAGCTGACCACCATCGGCTCCCGCGACCCCGACATCCGGGAGGCGCTGCACGAGCATCAGCTCGCCATGGAGCGGACCGCCGCCGACCTCGTCACCGGCCTCGCCGCGGAGACCGGCGTCACGCTCGCCACCGACGCCGAGGCGATCGCGCGGTTCTTCCTCAACGGCTTCGACGGGCTGGTCAACCGGCACCTCATCACCGACGACGGCACGCACGGCGCCGACCTCGACCGACTGATCGCCGCGGTGGTCCACCTCGCCGTGGACGGCTGAACCGGGCACCGGCACCCGCCGGCCGCACTAAGCTCGGGCGGGTGCGTCTCGTCATCGCCCGCTGCAGCGTCGATTACGCCGGCAAGCTCACCGCCCATCTCCCGATGGCCCCCCGCCTGGTCCTGATCAAGGCGGACGGCAGCGTGAGCGTCCATGCCGACGACCGCGCCTACAAGCCGCTGAACTGGATGAACCCGCCGTGCTCCCTGCGCGAGGAGCCGTACACCGACAACGGCGCCGTCGCGCGCTGGACGGTCACCCACGGCAAGTCGGGCGAGCGGCTGATCCTCACGATCGAGGAGATCCTGCACGACAGCAGCCACGAACTGGGCCTGGACCCGGGCCTGCGGAAGGACGGCGTCGAGGCGCACCTCCAGGAGCTCCTCGCCGAGCACATCACCACCCTCGGCGACGGCTACACGCTCATCAGGCGCGAGTACCCGACCGCGATCGGCCCCGTCGACATCCTCTGCCGGGACGCCGACAGCGCCACGGTCGCGGTCGAGATCAAGCGCCGGGGCGAGATCGACGGCGTCGAGCAGCTCACCCGCTACCTCGAACTCCTCAACCGCGACCCGCACCTCGCGCCCGTCCGCGGCGTGTTCGCCGCGCAGGAGATCAAGCCGCAGGCGCGCGTCCTCGCCGCCGACCGCGGCATCCACTGCGTCACCCTCGACTACGACGCGCTCCGCGGCATCGAGCACGAGGGCACCCTCTTCTGAGCCCGGCCGTCCCGTCACCGGAAAGACACCTTCGTTCGCCAGACTGTGCACCGGCGGGCGCACGGACGGACGGGGTGGGCACGTGGCGGATCGGAGCGGCCTGCGCGGCGCGCGGGCGGCGGCGACGCTGACCGGGCACCGGCGCGACGTCGACGCGGTCGACGTCACCGCCGACGCCCGCCTCGCCGCGACCGGCGGCGACGACGGGATCCGGCTGTGGAACCCCGGAACCGGTGCCCCGCTGGGCGCACTCGCCGCCCCCCGCATGAGCGTGGCGTCGCTGTGCCTGAGCGCCGACGGGACCCGGCTCCTGTCCGGCGCCTGGTCGGGCGAGGTGCGGCTCTGGGACACCCGCACCGGCGAGTGCCTGCGCGTCCTGCCGGACAACCACGCGCTGCTCGATCCCGCCCGCTGGTCGCCGGACTCCGGCGGCTGCACCCGCATCGCCCTGCCCGGCGGCGGCACCCTGCCGGACGACGTCGTCATCGGCGGCGCGCACGTCGGGTTCGGCCCCGGGGAGCGGTCCGCGGTGGTCGGCGGCGTCGACGGCATCGTCCGGGTCTGGGACCTCGGCACGGGCGCGGTCGTCCACGCGATGGACGCCGCGGGAGGTGCGCGCGGCCTCGTCCCGGACGACGTCCGGATCGGGGCCGTCGCGGTCGCGGGCGGCCGGCTCGCCGCGTCCGCCCATCCGGACGGGGTGCGGCTGTGGGACGCCGCCGGCGGGCGCGGCGGGCGCGTCCTCCGCGTCCCGGGCGCGGAGCGGCGGCGGCCGTCGGCGCTGTGCCTGAGCCCCCGCGGACGGTACGCGCTGGCCGGCGACAGGGACACGAGCCTCCTGCACCTGTGGGACGTCGCCACCGGACGGCACGTGCGGACGCTCGACGGACGGGTCATGTGGTCGTTCGGTGTCGCGTTCGCCGCGGGCGACCGGTTCGCCGTGTCGGCTCATGTGGACGGCGTCCACGTGTGGGACGTCGCCCGCGGCGAGCGTCTCCGGGTCCTCGGCGAGCGGGACGGGCGCGGCGCGTCCTGCGTCGCGGCGACCCCGGACGGCCGGTTCGTGCTCGCGGGCGACCACGACGGGACCGTCCGGGTGTGGGAACTCGGCTGGCGGCCGTCATCGGACGTTCACCCCGGCGGCGCTGACATCCAGTGAACAATCGTGTACATGTAACTGGGTGAGGGCCCTCCTGCGCACCCCCGGCCTCCGGGCGAAACTGCTCTTCACGGCCCTGGCCGTGCTGCTCTACCGGCTCGGGCAGAACCTGCCGAGCCCCGGCGCGGACGTCGCGGCGCTCCGCGACGCCGCCGCCGCGGCCGCCCGCGACGACCCGATGTACGCCCTGCTCGACCTGCTCACCGGCGGCGGCCTGCCGCACCTGTCCGTCCTCGGCCTCGGCGTGTTCCCGCACGTCGCCGCGGCCGTCGCGATGGGCCTGCTCACCGGCGCCGTGCCCCGGCTGCGGGCGCTCGCCGCCGATCCGGACGGCGCCGTCCGGATCGGCCGGTACGTCGACGTCCTCGCCGTCGCGCTGGGCGCCGCGATGGGCACCGCCGTGGCATTCGCGGCGGCGCGGGGACGCCTTCCCGGCGGGGACGTCCTGACCGGCGCGGGCCCCGTCGCGGTCGCCGCGTCCATGACGGCCGGGACGGCGATCACCGCGTGGCTGCTCGGGCTGATCGCCGCGCGCGGCTTCGGCCACGGCCTCGCCCTGCTGTTCTTCACGCAGGTCTGCGCCGTCTTCCCCCGCCTCCTGGCGGACGTGCGGGAGACCGAGGGCACCGGGGCGTTCGCCGCCGCGCTCGCCGTCGCCCCGCTCACGGCCCTGCTCGCCGTCGCGGCGCTGATCGTCCTCACGCAGGCCGAGCGGCGGGTGCCCGTCCAGTACGCCCGCAGGATGGTCGGCGTCCGCGCACCCCGGAGCGAGACGGTCTACATCCCCGTCCACCTCCACCGCACCGGGCTCCGCGCGGTACTGATCGCGCTCGCCCTCCTCCACCTGCCCGCGCTCGCCGCCCGCCTGTGGCCCGGCGGCGGGCTTCCCGACGGCCTCTGGACGGCGCCCAAGCACGGCAGCGCGTGGTTCATGCTCGCCCTGTTCGCGGTCGCCGTCCTCGTGAAGGCCGCGTCCCCGCTGGGAGCCCTGGACGTCGACGGCACCGCGAACCGGCTCACGCGCGAGGGCGCGTTCGTCCCCGGGATCCGCCCCGGACGCCCGACCGCCGAGTACCTCGCGTACGTGCGGACGCGCGTCGGGTTCGCGACCCCGTTCGTCCTCGGGACCCTCGCGGTGCTGCCCCACGCGGCGCTCGCCCTGGCCGGGGTCCGCGCGACGCACGTCGGCACGTCCGTCCTGATCCTCCTCGGCGCCGGGCTCGGCACCGCGACCCGCACCACGAGGCAGGCCGTGCTCGAACAGAAAATGCACGAATACGCGCCCTACCTTCCGACGAGTTCCAGGAAAAACTGAAACCGCGCTGCACCGGACGGAATTGTTCGGCGAACGGACCGGACACGTTAACGCGGAACGCCGTCCGTGCTGCGAAACTGCGACCGTCCGACCAGCGGAGAGGGAATCCCATGCGCCCCAGAACGCGAACGGCCGCGGCACTCCTGCCCGTCCTCGCCCTGACCGTGGCCTGCCAGGACCAGCCCGAGAACGCGCTCTGGCAGATCCAGCCCGGCATGACCGTCTACATCGACGGATGGGACCAGGACAACGAGGTGGGCGACCAGGCATTGGTGGAGCAGAAGAGCTCGCAGATGTGGGTGATCCCCCGGAACGCGGAATTCCGCTACTCCCCCGGCGGCGGCTTCACCGTCGAAGTGAAACTCGACCGCGCACGCGGGTTCGTCGTCACGGACCTGGGCGGCGTGCGGGTCGGCCGCGACCACGACTCCTGCCTCGAGGACGGCGAGACCTACGCGTCCCTCGACGTCCGGCCCGACGCCCTTCGCTGGGAACAGAACGTGGACGAGGGCGGCGGGAGCAACGACGACTGCGTCGTGGGCCCCGACTACGACTGATCGCCCGACCGGCCGGCACCGCGCTCCCCGAAGCCGACCACGCGACCGTCCGGCCCGCTCGCCCCTGGTTGAACAGAACGCGCTTCGGTACCGTGGCGCCATGGACGTCTTCGACGATCTGGCGGCGGAGTTCGATCGGCTCGACGAGGTCCTCACGGGCCTGGACGCCCCGGACTGGGAACGTCCGTCCGCGTGCGCGGGATGGTCGATCGCCGACGTGGTGCTCCACCTGGCGCAGACCAACGAACTCGTGCTCGCCTCCATCGAGGGACGGGACTCGCTGCTCGAACGCGAGCCCGGCGTCGCCCTGGACGACATGATGGACCGCCTCGTCGCGGACGACCGCGGAACGGCCCCCGGAGACCTGCTCGCCCGCTGGCGGACCTCCGCGTACGGATCGCTGGACTCACTGCGGACCTGCGACCGCGGGGCGAAGCTCACGTGGGTCGCCGCACCCCTGTCTCCCCGGACGCTCGCCACGACGCGCATCGCCGAGCACTGGGCGCACGCGCTCGACATCACCGACCCGCTCGGCGCCGCCTACCCCGACACCTCCCGGCTGCGGCACATCGCCTGGCTCGCCCACCGCAGCCTCCCGTACGCGCTGTCGGCGGCGGGCGTCCAGGCCGGGCCCGTCCGGTGCGAACTGACCGGCCCCGACGGCGAACGCTGGGAGTACGGCGACCCGGAGGCCGAGTCGGTGATCCGCGGCCCCGCCGCCGAGTTCTGCCGCGTCGGCGCCCGCCGCCTCCCCGCCGACCGGTCGACGCTGGTCACGGACGGGCCGCACGCCGCCCTCGCGCTCCGCCACCTGCGGAACTACGCGCTCTGACTACCGCTTCATCTCGTCCAGCAACGCCCGGAACGCGGCGCCACCGAGCACAAGATGCCCACCCTCGGGCCTCTTACTGTCCCGAACCCCGACCCCATGAGGCAGCGCGGCAACTTCCACGCACGCGTCCCCCTGTGACTCGCTTCGGCGAGACTTGCGCCACTGAGTCATTTCCACTGCTTTACCAGCCTGCGGAAGGCAGCGGGCGTGAGGGTCAAGTGACCGCCGTCAGGGTCCTTGCTATCACGCACCCCCACCCCGTCCGGAAGCGCGGCGAGCTCCACGCATTGGGCGGACGTCCCGTCTACGGAGCGGCTTGCTTTACGCCAAACAAGATGTGTCACCCTAGCGCCTCCATAGATCGCTGAATCAGCTCTTCCGTGGAGTCCACGGGAAGCGCCTTCGCTCCAATGCGCTCGAAGCGCATCCTCAATGCACGTGCACCATCGACATCTCGGATAAGCCGCCCACCTGTCGCGGCCTCAATATAACCGATCTCCCCCTCGCGCACAGTCATGATCTTGAAAGCACCGTCCAGTGCTTCGGAAGCCCCGGAGCGGCGGGGGACGATACGCATGGTGATGTTGGGTCGACTTGCCGACTCCTGAAGGTGTGCGAGTTGGGCGCACATGACCTCCCTTCCACCGACAGGCCACGTCAGAACATTCTCGGAAATTAGGACCCAGAGTTCCGGCGGCTCAGGTCGGGCAAGGATCTTTTGGCGTGCGAGACGGCCAGCAAGAGCCTTTTTCACCACATCTTCGCCGTTATATCCGCTCTCTAGGAGCGATCGGGCGTAGTCGGGCGTCTGAAGAAGGGCAGGGATCACCTGCCCGTTGAACATTTGAACCATTGAGGCGCGACCTTCGAAGTTCGTGTAGGTCGCCAACCACTGCGGCTCGGGGGCGAGCCGGGCATACCACAAGGCCACCGCGAAGAACTTGCCCAGTCTCCACTCTTTGTCCAGTTTCGCCGCTTGCTTCTCCGTCAAGCGCGCCTCTCCCGTCTCCAGTCTGGAAATCGTGGCGCGCGAGCAGTTGAGCAGCTTGGCCACCGCGTCGCCGGAGAGGCTGCGCTCGATGCGTTGATAGCGCAGTTGGTAGGCGATCCATGCCCACATGCTCGCCATCGGGTCGGGGGGTTCGTTCGTCATCTGCCCGGCCTTTCAAGATCGGCGCTTTTCCAGATTTTGCGGGGGCACGCGACAACGGTAAGCCGCCGGGCGCACTCTGTCACCGGGAATCGACAATCGGTGAGGTGACCATGTCCGGCGAGCCACATACCCTCGTGATCAAGGCGGATGCGGGGGCGATCAAGCAGGTGCGCGACTTCGTCGCGGTGACGTTCGGGGCGTGGCGGCTGGACGACGACGTCGCCCGGACCGTGATCAGCGAGCTGGCCACCAACGCGATCCGGCACGGGTCCCGGGCGGGCGACCCCGTGGTCGTCCGGGCCTACCGGCGGGACGACGGCGCGGCCGTGGTGGAGGCGTGGGACGTGTCGGACGCGCCGCCGATCGTCCGTCCGGTGAACTTCGCCGCGGAATCGGGGCGCGGGCTCCTGCTCATCGAGGCGCTCGTGCGCCGCTGGGGCACCCGTCCGCTGAGCGAGGGCGGGAAGGTCGTGTGGGCCGAACTCGAACCGGTGCCCGCGTGAACGAGGGCGTGCTGCTGCTCTTCCTGCGGCGAATCTTCCCCGAGTGGACGATCGCGCGGGATCGGCACGGCGTGTGGCGCGCGACGGGCCGCGTCCACATCTCGGCGTCCTCCAGCGACGGCCTGCTGGAGTTGCTCGCCGCGGCGGAACCCGCGGCGGCGGAGCGGGTGACGCGCTTCTTCGGCTCGTGCGGCGAGCCCGCCGGGGCCAGGGCGCTGCGCTCAGGGGTTCGCGAGTCTGCTCTCGATCCAGTCGACGCCGAAGGTCACGACGTCGGCCGCCTCGAACAGGTGGCTGGTCGCGGCGCCGACCCGTCCACGTCGTCCGTGCCCGGCGGCGAGCATGTCGCGGGCGATGACCTCGAAGGCGTCCTGCCCCTCGGGCACGACCGGGGTGTAGTCGAACGCGCCGTTCTCGGAGTCGATGTCGTGGAAGCGCCGCCAGACGCGCTCGCCGTCCACGGTGATCGGCTGCTCGTAGTCGACGAACCGCTTCCCCGGCGCCTCGGCGAGGGCCTCCGCGTGGTGCAGCAGCGTCAGGGTGTCGAGCGGTGCGCCCAGCAGCAGCACCCGGCCGCCACGGGCGGCCAGGCGGGCCAGCGGGCTGCCGGGACCGTGCGGGTCGTCCCACGGGTGGTCGTCCATCAGGGAGTGGGCCGCCGGGCCGAGAGCGGCGAAGCTGACGTCGGGGTGACGGCTGCGTACCGCTCCCGGCCGGCGGCGCAGGGCTTCGGGCAACCGGCCGTTGCTGTGGTCGGCCTCGCTGACCTGCGGGTCGTAGGCGGGATGCTCGGCGCGCACGGCCGCCTGCCAATCGGCGGGCCAGTCGGTGAAGGCGTAGGGCGGGGCGTCGTTCCAGCCGCAGGTGACCATCAGGGTGCCCTCCGCGCCGACCGCGTCCCGCAGCGCGTCGATGACCGTCGGGGCGCCGCCCGCGACGTACCCCAGCGCCGACATCCGGGTGTGGAACATCACGATGTCGCCCTCGGCCACGCCCAACTTCCCCAGGTCGCGGACGAGTCCGCTGCGGGTGACGGGACCGCCGGAGCGCTTGAGGAGATCTAGGACGTCCATGACCGGAAACTATGCGCAGCCTCCGCGACCGGCCAACCGCTTTTACGGCACGCCCGACACCGTCAGAGGCGGCCGAGGGCCCGGGCCAGGATGGTCGCCGTGTCGGCGATCACCTTGTCGTCGGCCGGGCTGTCGTCGGTGGTGCGGTTGGTGAGGACGGACATGATCATCGGCGCCTTCGTCCCGGGCGACCAGACGATCGCGATGTCGTTGGCGGTGCCGTGGTTCGACGCGCCGCCGGTGCCGGTCTTGTCGCCGACCGTCCAGTCCTCGGGCAGCCCGGCCTTGATCCGCTTCGCTCCGGTCAGGCTGGCCTTCAGCCAGCCGACGAGCCGCGCCCTGTCGCGGGGGTGCAGGGCCTTGCCGGTGGTGAGTTCGGTGAAGGTGCGGGCGGACGCCGCGGGGGTGGTGGTGTCGCGGACCTCGCCGGGTTCCCACTCGGTCAGGTAGGGCTCGGGACGGTCGAGGCGGCTGACCCGGTCGCCGAGGGAGCGGAAGTACCCCGTCAGGCCGGACGGCCCGCCGATCTGCTTCAGCAGCGTGTTGCCCGCGAAGCCGTCGGACTTGGTGATCCCCGCGCGGCACAGCTGCGCGGGCGTCATGCCGGTGTCGGTGTACTCGGTGGTCTCCGGCGAGTTCCCGGTCAGCCCGGCCATGTCGTCGGGCTTCCAGCGGATCACCTCGTCCATGAGCCCGGGGCTTTCGGTTCGCGCCTTGTGCAGGACGGCGGAGCACGCGAACACCTTGAACATCGAGTTGAACGGGAAGCGTTCGTCGGCGCGGTAGCCGACGGTCCTGCCGGTCGCCAGGTCGATGCCCACCGCGCCGATGCGCACGCCGCGGGTCTTCTCCAGTTCCCGCAGTTCCTTCTTCAGACCGGCGTTCGAGCCGATGCGGCCGGCGTCGGCGGCGGGGATCGCGACGCGGGTGTCGGTGGGGGCGGCTCCGCAGGCGGCGCCGCCGAGCAGCGCGCAGGTGGTCAGTGCCGCGACGCCCAGTCGCAGCCGAAAGGGTCGAGTCATGCGGGCTAGAAGATCACCGACATGCGAGCGTGTCCAATACTGGTATGGATCAGCTCCCGATATTGGAATGGATATAGAGGCTCGTCACCCGTCCGTCAGGTGCGCTCGGGCGGTCTTCCGAGAAGGACGCGGCACGGCGGTCGCGGCCATCGGGACGGGTGGCGAGGGCGGCGGCTACTTCGCGGGCTCGTCCGCGAGGAGGTCCTGGAGTGCGCGCAGGACGCCGGTGCGCCAGCCGCTGTCCATGCCCTTGAACGCGAACTGCTGCGCGGGGTCGTCCAGGTCGAAGCCGCGGTGCTCGATGAACAGGCGCGTGCCGGTGCCCTCGGCGGCCAGCCGCCAGGTGACGGTGGTGTCGAGGCCGCCGCCGCCCCAGGAGATCCGCAGCAGCCGCCCCTCGTCGATCTCGAGGACTTCGCAGTCGATCGTCCCGTCGAAGTCGATGTTCGGGATGGGACGGGTCGTGAAGGTGAACCGGTGGCCGACGGCCGGCTCGAAGTCGTTCGGCATCAGCCAGCGGGCCAGCAGGTCCCGGTCGGTGAGCGCGCGCCAGACCTGCGCGGGCGGGTGCGGCAGGAACTCGTCGACCTCGATCGCGTGCTCGTTCATGCGGGCTCCTCGTTTCCGTCGTGTTCGGTGTTCTCGTGGTGTTCGCGGGATTCGTCGTCCAGCAGGGTGCGCAGGTCGGACAGCCGCGCGCGCCAGAACCGCTCGTACGGGGTGAGCCATTCCGACAGTTCCATCAGCGGCTCCGGTTCGAGCGTGTAGAGGCGCCGCCGGCCCTCGCGGCGCTCGGTGACCAGCCCGGCGCCGCGCAGGACGCGCAGATGCTCCGAGACGCTCGGGCGGCTCATCGCGAAGTGCGCGGCGAGCTCGTTCACCGAGCGCGGGCCGTCCAGGAGGAGGGTGGTCAGCTCGCGCCGCACCGGGCTGGCCAGTGCGGCGAAGACGTCGTTCGCCATGCGCCCCACAATAGGTAGGGAGTTCCCTACGCGTCAAGCGTAGGGAACTCCCTACGCATCACGGGCAGGGGCGACGGCCCGGTAATGTTCAGGGCATGCCCCCGGTCGCCTCCGACGCCACGCGCGAGCGCATCATCGACGCCGCCGAAGAGTGCTTCGGCCGCTTCGGGGTGGCCAAGACCACCGTCGAGGACATCGCCGCCGCCGCGAACCTGTCGCGGGCGACGGTCTACCGGGCCGTCACCGGGGGACGCGACGAACTGATCCTCGCCGTCGTGGTGCGCGACCTGCTGCGTTTCCTCGACCACCTCGCCGAGCGGCTCCGCAGGGAGCGGTCGGTGCCGGAGGCGATCGTCGAGGGCACGCTGGACGCGGTCGAGTACGTCCGCGACGCGCCGACGATCGCGCACTTCCTCGTGCCGGAGGCGGCGGGGCACATGCAGGCGGCCGTGGCGGGGGCGGCCGAGCACGTCCTCGAACTGTGCTGCGAGTACGTCCGGCCCCACTTCGAGCGCGCGCAGCGGCAGCGGACGCTCAGGCCGGACATCGAGGTGGAGGGCACGGTGGAGTTCCTCTTCCGGATCATCACCTCGCTGATCGTGATGGACCGCGACCGGGACGCCGACGGGCTGCGCCGCTTCCTGCGCACCTACGTCGTCCCGGCCATCGCGGCGGAAGGGGCATGACATGACGGACATCGCGCACGGAACGCGGGGAGGTTCGGCGGTCCGGCCGAGCCCGGTGTTCCTGGTGATCGTGGCGGCGACGGCCCTGGCGGGGCTGATCACGTGGCGGTACGGGCAGATCACCGACCAGCCGGCCCGGATCGCGCTGTTCGTGTTCGTGCTGGCGGGTTGGATCGTGTCGCTGTGCCTGCACGAGTTCGGGCACGCCTACATGGCGTTCCGCTCCGGCGACCACGGCATCGCCACCAAGGGCTACCTGACGCTCAACCCGTTCAAGTACGCCGACACGGTGCTGAGCTTCGCGATCCCGGTGCTGTTCATCCTGCTCGGCGGGATCGGCCTGCCCGGCGGCGCGGTGTGGATCGACCGGCACTCGATCCGCGGGAAGATCCGGCACAGCCTGATCTCGGCGGCCGGGCCGCTGTCGAACATCCTGTTCGCCGTCGTCCTGGCCGTCCTGCTCAACACCCTCGCGGACGACTCCCACAGCGTCTTCTGGGTCGGCGTGGCGTTCCTGGCGTTCCTTCAGGTGACGGCCGCGATCCTGAACCTGCTGCCGATCCCGGGCCTGGACGGCTTCGGGATCATCGAGCCGTACCTGCCGCGGAGCTGGGTGCGGCAGGCGAGCCAGTACGCGGGGTACGCGTTCCTGGTGCTGGTGGCGCTGCTGTGGCTCGGCCCCATCAACGAGGGCTTCTTCAACCTCGTCTACTACGTCACCGACGCGATCGGCCTCGAGGAGCTCCAGATCGCGATCGGCCACGCCCTGTTCCAGTTCTGGCAGGAGTGACCCGGGCGCCTCGGCCCCGCGAGGTTCCGGACGTCCGCCCGCGCTACCGGACGGACTCGTCGAACGTCCGCATCTCGGTGCGGGCCCACTCGAACCAGTCGCGGCGCATCGCGATGGACCGCCTGCCGTACTCGATGACGAGCCGTCCGTAGCGCGAGAGGTCGTCGTCGTCCCAGTCCACGGTCTCGTCGAGGACGGCGAGATCGTCCAGGGCGTCGTCGAGCCGGGCGGCCTGGGCCCGCATGTACTCCTGCGCCTCCTGCGGGGTGACCGTGCCGAGCAGGAACACCCGCAGCAGCGTCTCGTCGCGCATCGGCTTCTTGGGCTCGACCTCCACCAGCCAGCGGTGCAGCTCGGCCCGCCCGGCGTCGGTGATCGAGTACTCCCTGCGCCCGCGGGGCCCCTCGGCGGCCGCGTCGATGAGCCCGGCGTCGGCGAGCTTCCCCAGTTCGCCGTAGAGCTGGCTCTGCGTGGCCGGCCAGACGTTCGCCAGCGAGATCTCGAACATCTTCAGCAGGTCGTAGCCGCTGGCACCGTCCAGTTCGGCGATCAGTCCCAGCACGGCGTATCGCAGGCTCATGGCGTCCACCCTACATTTCTTTCTTGACATGTCAGAACAGGAATGTCTAAATTCGACCTGTCAGAAGTGGAATATGCTCGCGAGGCGGCTCCACGCGCCGGAACGGGCCCCCGGACGAAGAGGCAGGACCCACCATGACCCAGGACACCGGCATGTGGCTCGACGGGCATCTCGCCCCCGTCCCGGACGAGATCGAGGCACTGGACCTCCCCGTCACGGGCGCCCTCCCGCCCGAGCTGACCGGACGCTACTTCCGCAACGGCCCCAACCCGCCGCCGGGACGGCCGAGCGGCCACTGGTTCGCCGGCCCGGGGATGCTGCACGGCGTGCGGCTCCGCGCCGGCCGCGCCGAGTGGTACCGCAACCGCTGGGTCCGGACCCGGGAGCTCACCGAGGACGCCCCGTACATGCGGGACGACGGGACCCTCGACCTCACCGCCGTCCCCGCGAACACCCACGTCGTCCGGCACGCCGGCGAGATCCTCGCGCTGGTGGAGGCCGGGCTCCCCCACGCGGTGACGCCGGACCTCGACACGCTCGGGATCCGCGACTTCGGCGGGCGCCTCACCACCGCGATGACCGCGCACCCCAAGCGGGACCCGGCGACCGGCGAGCTGCTGTTCTTCGGCTACGGCGTCTTCCCGCCGCACCTCACCTACCACCGTCTCGCGGCGGACGGGCGTCTCGTGGAGAGCCGCGAGATCGAGGTGCCCGCGGGGACGATGATGCACGACTTCGCGATCACCGAGAACCACGTCGTCTGGCTCGACCTGCCCGTCGTCTTCGACGCCGACCTGGCGATGGCCGACGTCTCCTTGCCGTTCCGCTGGGACGACGCGTACGGGGCGCGGCTCGGCGTCATGCCCCGGGACGCCGCCGGGGACGTCCGCTGGTTCGACGTCGACCCGTGCTACGTCTTCCACGTCGGGAACGCGCACGAGGACGCGGCCGGCCGGATCGTCCTCGACGGGGTGCGCTACGCCCCCCGCGAGTTCACCGCCCTGTGGGAGCGGATCGGCGGGTCCGCCGACCCGGTCCGGGCGGCCGCGGTGTTCGACGCCGCCCGCCTGCACCGCTGGACGCTCGATCCCGCGACCGGACGGGCCGCCGAGGAGCCGCTGGACGACCGGGCCGTCGAGTTCCCCACCCACGACGACGCCCGCACGGGCCTGCCGCACCGGTACCTCTACACCGTGTCCGGCAGCGCGATCGTGAAGTACGACGTGCGGGACGGCTCGTCGTCCACGCACGCGTTCGACGGGGACGTGCACGTGGGCGAGGCGGTGTTCGTCCCGGCCGAGGGGGCGCGCGCAGAGGACGAGGGCTGGCTGCTGTCGATCGTCTCCGGCTCGTCCGGCGCGGACCTCGTCGTCCTGGACGCGACGGACGTCGCCCGGACCGTCGCGTCCGTCCGGCTGCCCCGCCGGGTTCCGGCCGGGTTCCACGGGAACTGGATCCCCGACGCCTGACCCCTCGGGGTCCGGGGTCAGCCGATCTCGACGAAGCCGAGCCGGTGGTACAGGAGGCGGGCGCGGCGGTTGCGGCGGGTCACGGCGAGCGTGAGGATGTCGTGGCCCTGCTCCGCGACTGCGTGCATGACGGCCAGGACGAGCCGGCGGCCGAGCCCGCGGCCGGTGTGGGACGGCGCGGTGAACAGGAACGCGAGCAGCGGCTCGTCCCGGTAGACGGTCACGAGGGCCGCGGCGACGGGACGTCCGTCCGGTTCGGCGACGAACGACGCGCCGGGCAGGAATGTCCCGTACTCGCCGGCCAGCGTCCGCCGCAGCTCCCGCAGCGCGCCGTCGGGGCCGCCCACGTCGTCCTCGTCGGGGGTGCCGCGGTAGGCGTCCCACATGAGGGCGGCGATGGCGTGCAGGTCGTCGGCGGCGAACGGGCGGAAGCCGGCCGGGGGCGGCGGCACCGGGCGCAGCGGGGCCCGCCATCCGCTGCGCACCGGCGCGAAACCGCCGTCCATGGTCACCGCTTGTAGCGCTTGCCGTGCAGCATGTTGATGAGCCCGAGGACGCGCGCCATCTCCTTCTCGGAGCGGGCGAACGAGGTCAGGTTCATGGTCGCGAACCGCTGCCGGGTGATCGCCTTCGGGCGGGCGAACTCGCGCAGCCCGTCCGCGCCGTGGATGCGGCCGAAGCCCGACTCCCCGACGCCGCCGAACGGCAGCGCCGCGACCTGCGCGAACGCGGCGAACGCGTTGATGGACGTCATGCCGGACCGCATCGCGCGGGCCGCCTCCATCGCGCGGGACTTGTTGCCGGAGAAGATCGTCCCGGCGAGCCCGTAGCCGGTGCGGTTGGCCTTCTCGACGGCCTCGTCGAGCGAGGCGACCCGGTGCACGGTGATCGTCGGGCCGAACGTCTCCTCGCGGACGGCGGCGGAGTCGTCCGGGACGTCGGTGAGGACGACCGGCTCCACGTAGGGCTTGCGGACGGACTCGGGCCCGCCGACGACCGCCTTGCCGCCCTTGTCGATGGCGTCCTTGATGTGCCGCTCGATGACGTCGAGCTGGCCGGGCATCGTGATCGGCCCGTAGGCGGCCTCGCGGTCGAAGCCGGGCCGCAGCTCGCGGGCCTTGTCGGTGAGCTTGCCGAGGAACGCGTCGTAGGCGCGGTCGACGACGTAGATCCGCTCGACGCCGATGCAGGTCTGCCCGGCGTTCGACATCGCCCCCCACAGCGCGGCGTCCGCCGCGGCGTCGAGGTCGGCGTCGGCGTCGACGATGCAGGCGTCCTTGCCGCCGCACTCGGCGACGATCGGGGTGAGGTTCTCGGCGCAGGCGGCCATCACCTTGCGGGCGGTGGGCGCGGAACCGGTGAAGGCGAGCTTGCCGATGTGCGGGGACGACGCGAGCGCGGCGCCCGTCGCGCCGTACCCGGTGACGACCTGCAGGACCGGGTGCTCGGGGACGACCCCGGCGACCAGCTCGGCCAGGTACGTCCCGACGCCGGGGGTGAACTCGGACGGCTTGAACACGACGGCGTTCCCGGCGGCGAGCGCGTAGGCGATCGACCCGATCGGGGTGAAGATCGGGTAGTTCCAGGGGCCGATGACGCCGACGACGCCGAGCGGCTGGTACTCCAGGGTGCACTTCTGGTTGATCGCCATCATGCCCGGGTAGACGCTGCGCGGTCCGAGCACCTTCTGCGCGTTGCGCGCCGCCCAGTCCAGGTGCGAGATCGCCATGATCGTCTCGAGCTGGGCGTCGGCGACCGGCTTGCCGGTCTCCTGGTGGATGACCTCGGCCATCCGGTTGAGGTTGCGGGCGAGGGAGCCCTTGACGTTGAGCAGCCGCACCCGGCGTTCGCGCCAGCCCAGCTCCGCCCACCAGCGGGACGCCTCCCGGGCCCGGTCGATCGCGGCGGCGACGTCGTCCCCGTCGTGGACCGGGTGCTCGGCGACGACCTCGCCGGTGGCCGGGTTCAGCGACGCGAACGTCTTCTCGGTGCGCTCCGTGGCCACGGACATGGGAACCTCCCGGGAGGCGGGTAAGTGCTCGCTTGCATGCGTAGTACTCGCTAGTAAAGCACCTTATGCCGCATCCCTACGAGTCCCCACCCCCCGCGCATAAGCCGACGCGGGCGTCTAAGGCGGTGCCCGGGCCCGCAGATAAGCCTTCGTCCCGATGTGAGAGGCACCGCCTTAGGACGAACCTCGTAGGTGTCGGGCCACGAGGGCCCGGCGGAAGACGAGGAGCAGGCCATGATCCGTCCGGAGATCACCCGGGACATCATCGACGACCGCGTACGGCAGCGCCGGAGCGAGGCCCGCCGGGCCCGCCGCGTCCGGCTCGCGAAGGCCCTGAAGCGGTGACCGCCGCGGGTTGTACGCGCACGCCGCGCGTCCCGCACCGAACGCCCCCGTCCGGACGGACGGGGGCGTTCCTCGTTCCGGGGGGTTCTGCCGGCGGCGCTCTCAGGGGACGTTCGCGGGCTTGAGCGGGGTCTCGCCGCGGATCAGGTCCGACGCGCGCTCGGCGATCGCGATCGTCGGGGCGTTCGTGTTGCCGCGCGGGACGGACGGCATGACGGACGCGTCCACCACGCGCAGGCCCTCGACCCCCAGCACGCGCAGGTCGTTGTCCACGACCGCGCCCATCGCGCACGTGCTCGTCGGATGGAACAGCGTCGCGCACTCGCGCCGGACGAACTCGGCGATCGCCGCGTCGTCGGACACCTGCTCCCCCGGGGCGAACTCGCCGCCGACGAGGGACGCGAGCGGCCCGGTGTCGGCGATCGCGCGGGCCTGCTTCACCCCCGCGACCAGGATGTCGAGATCCTCCTTCTCCGCGAGGTACGCCGGGTCGATCAGCGGCTTGGCGTGCGGGCTCGCGGAACGCAGGGTGAGCGACCCCCGGCTCCGGATCGCGATCGCGGTGACCATCACCGACAGGAGCCGCTGCGACGGCTCGACGAGCCCCTGGTCGATGAACGGGGTCGGCAGCACGTGGTACTGGAGGTCGGGTGCGGGCAGCCCCTCGGACGTCCGGGCGAACCCGCCCGCCTCCGCGACGTTCGACGCGTACGGGCCGCGCCCCAGCGCGGCGTGCAGCGCGAACGCGCGCGCGTTCGCCTGCTCCCAGAGGTTCTTGGTCCGGGGCGTGGCGAACATGACGTTCACGAACGGATGGTCTTGCAGGTTCCGGCCGACCGGGGAGTCGACGAGCACCTCGATGCCGTGCTCGCGGAGATGGTCGGCGGGCCCGATCCCCGAGAGCATGAGGAGCTGGGGGCTGTTCACCGCCCCGCCGGACAGCACGACCTCACGGTCGGCGCGCGCCGTCAGCGACTCCCCCCGCGACTCGTACGTCACGCCCGCCGCCCGTCCGTCCTCCATCAGGACGCGCGTCGCGAGCGCGTCGGTGACCACGGTGAGGTTCGGGCGGTGCTCGACCGGGTGCAGGTACCCGGCCGCCGTCGACCAGCGGCGCCCCCGCTTGTGCGTGACCTGGTAGAAGCCCACGCCGTCCTGCCCGGCGCCGTTGAAGTCGGGATTGGCGGCGAGCCCGTGCGCCTTCGCCGACTTCACCCACGCCTGGGTGAGCGGATGCTTGAAGCGCAGGTCCTCGACGCGGAGCGGGCCGCCGACGCCGTGGAACGGGCTCTCGCCGCGCTGCTGGTCCTCCGACCGGAGGAAGTACGGCAGCAGGTCCTCATAGCCCCAGCCGGTGCAGCCGTGCTCGTCCCGCCAGGCGTCGTAGTCGTGCCGGGCCCCGCGGATGTAGATCATCGCGTTGGTGGACGAGCTGCCGCCGAGCGTCCGCCCGCGCGGCCAGTACACGCGGCGGCCCGCGGCGTGCTCCTGCGGGACGGTCGAGAAGTCCCAGTCGTACGGGCCCTTGATCAGCGACGCGACGGCCGCCGGGATGTGGATCTCGGGGGCGTCGTCGGGCGGCCCCGCCTCCAGCAGCAGCACCGTGACGGACGGGTCCTCGGTCAGCCGGGCGGCGAGCACGCATCCCGCGCTGCCCGCTCCCACGATGATGTAGTCGTACACGGCACCTCCCGGGGTGAGGGTGTAGCCCGAACCCTACCGAACACCCTTCGGGACACCGCCCGGCGTTAGGGTGACCGGCATGGCGAAGAACAGGGAGAACCCCGTCGTGCTGTCCCGGATCTACACCCGGACGGGCGACGAAGGGACGACCGCGCTGGGCGACGCGTCCCGCACCCGCAAGACCGACCCGCGCCTGGCCGCCTACGCCGACGTCGAGGAGGCCAACGCCGCGATCGGCGTCGCGCTCGCCCTCGGCTCCCTGCCCGAGGACGTCGCCGCGCTCCTCCTCCGCGTCCAGAACGAACTGTTCGACGTCGGCGCGGACCTCTGCGCGCCGGTCGTCCCGGACCCGGAGTACCCGCCGCTGCGCATCGAGGCGTCCTACATCGAGCGGCTCGAGGCGGCGTGCGACGAGCAGAACGCGAAGCTGCGGCCGCTGCGCAGCTTCATCCTCCCGGGCGGGACGCCCGGCGGCGCGCTGCTGCACGTCGCCCGGACGGTCGCCCGGCGCGCCGAACGCACCGCGTGGGCGGCGGTCGAGGCGCACGGCGCCGCCGCCGTCGACGACCCCGAGGCCGTGGCGGGCGGCGTCAACCCGCTGGCCGTGAAGTACCTGAACCGGCTGTCGGACCTGCTGTTCATCCTCTGCCGGGTCGCGAACCTCGACCACGGCGACGTCCTGTGGAAGCCCGGCGGCGAACGCTAGGACCCGGACCCGGACCCGGACGCGGTCCCGGACCCGGACCCGGACGGGGCGGGGCCGGCGACCGGCCCCGCCCCGTGCCCGCCCCGCCCGGTCAGCGCAGCAGGTGACCGCCGCTCCACAGCGGCGCCGCCACGCCGAGCGCCCGCGGGAGCAGCCGCGCGTCGCCGTTCACCGCGACCGTGCTGGCCGCGAG
Organism: Actinomadura sediminis; assembly: GCF_042675525.1. Taxonomy (NCBI): domain Bacteria; kingdom Bacillati; phylum Actinomycetota; class Actinomycetes; order Streptosporangiales; family Thermomonosporaceae; genus Actinomadura; species Actinomadura sediminis. The sequence continues at coordinate 17,364 of NZ_JBHTJA010000015.1, read as the reverse complement.
CAGCTGCGTGACGTGCGCGACCCCGTCGACGTTGGTGTCCAGCAGCTTCATGTTCACGTTCTTCATCCGGTCGCACTTCGCGTGGTAGCACGGGTCGTAGGTCTTGCCCGCGCGTCCCCCGTACGCCTTCGCCTCCGCCGCCGTCTTCACGCCGTCCGCGCCGGTCGCGATGCCGCCCGCCGGGATGCCGTGCTCGATGAACGGGCCGTAGTCGGAACGCCCGTTGAAGACGCTCTCGGCGGTCGGCAGGCCGCGCCGCTCGTAGTACTCGCGGAACATCCGCTCGATCGCCGCCGACCCCGCCGGCGGCGTGGTGCCCTGGCCGAGCGAGTGGTCGCCGTCGTACACGGCGCGGATCCCGTTCACCGAGCCGAGCATGTCGAAGTTGAGGTTGACGGCGATCTTCCGCCGGTCCGACGGGTCCATCTCCTCGACGTAGTGGGTCGAGCCGCGCAGCCCCTCCTCCTCCGCGCCCCACCAGGCGAACCGCACCCGGTTCCGCAGGCCCTTCTCGCCGAGCGCGCCGATCTCCTCGGCGACCGCGAGCACCGCGGCCGAACCGGTCGCGTTGTCGTTCATGCCCGCACCGTCCGGCACGCTGTCGAGGTGCGCGCCCACGACGACCACGTTGTCGGCCCGGCCCCGCTTGGTCTCCGCGATGACGTTGCTGGACGACCGCTTCCCGTGCTCGGTGTCCGTCTTCACCCGCAGCGTCAGCCCGCCCTTGGCCGCGGCCTTCGCCAGCGCCGCGCCGATCTCGTGGGTCGTGGACACGACCGGCAGCTTCGACGGCTTCGCGACCGTCCCGTTGATCGGGCCCTTCTCGCCGGGCTTGTTGTAGATGACGACCGCGGCCGCGCCCGCGGCCCGCGCGCGCGCCGCCTTCGTCTCGAACGAGCACTTCCCGCGCTGCATGAGCGCGATCGCGCCCTTGCCGAAGCCCTTGAAGTCCTTCTTCTCGCACCCGCTGGTGCCCTCTTCGCCCTTCGCCGGGACGTCCACGGCGATCACGCGGGCGGTCACGTCCCCGGACCCCGAGTACATCATCGCGGCGAAGTCCTCGCCCGCCTTGTACGCCTTCTTCTTGCTCTTGCCGGCCGTCCGGGACATGACCGGCTCCGAACGCTGCAACCAGTACGGGTAGCTGAACTTCTGCACCGTCGGCGAGAACCCCGCCTTGCGCAGCCGCCCGACGACGTACTTCACCGAGACGTCGTACCCGGACGTGCCCGCCGCACGGTTGCCGCCGTTGTAGTCGGCGATCTGCTGGAACGCGTCCAGATGCCGCCGCACGTCCTTGATCGTCACCAGCTCGGCGAGATCGGGACGGGCCGGCGCCGCGCCCGCGGGCGGGACGGCGGACAGCGCCAGGAGGGACACGGTCGCGGCGGGCAGCATCACGGCCGACCCACTGAGCAGCTTGCGCACTTGGACTCCTGCGAACGGGAAGAGAGAGCTGACCAGCAGCGATCATCTCGACACGCTCCGTCACCGGCAAGTCGCCCGACCGTCAGCAGGACGAACCGATACCGCGTCCTTACCCGCCCATGCCGAACCGGCAGGTGAGCCGCACGGGACAAGTCGTAGAAACGGCGCCTTGGGGGCTGAACGCGGACCTGGGCCGGGCCTGGGCCGGGCGCGGCCTGGGCCGGGGCCCGGGCGCGGGCTACTCGGGGACGTGCAGGTCCACCGGGAAGCCGGGCGGCGCCGCCTCCAGCCACGCCAGGAAACCGGTCAGCGCGGACGCGCCCATCGCGAGCTCGACCCGCAGGCCGCCGTCGCGGACCTCGATGATGCTCACGTCCGGCAGCAGGCCCTCGGCCTCCTCCGGATCCGGGCGCCTGCGGTTGGACACGACAAGGCCCCGGCGGTGGATCACCTGCCGGGGCCGTCTGCTGAGTCCGAACACGCGGTGCCAGTGCAGGACATCGCCCTTGTAGCGGCCGATGCCCAGGCGCCACACTCCCGGGGCGCCGCCCTCCTCGGCCGGCAGCTCCCGCAGGCTGCACTCGACCGCACCGCCGCCGCGCACGAACAGGCGGCGGCGTACCGCCATCGCGAGGAAGACGAGCACGCACACCGCGGCGAGGGCGGCGAGCACCGCGCCGACGTCCACTGCCAGGTGCTCGCCCAAGTCCCCCCGCCGTTCCGCTCGGCCTCGATACTAGGCTTCGATGCCCGCCGCGCGCAGCCGGGCCCGCGCCCGCCGCTCCGCCGTGCCGTCCTCGTCACCGGACGCCTGCGCCTCTTCGAGCGCGCGCTTCGCGGCGTCCACATCGACCTCGTGGCTGAGTTCGGCCTGCTCGGCCAGGACCGCCACCTCGTCGGCCGCGACGGAGAAGAAGCCGCTGCCGACCATCGCGGTGACCGGGTCGCCGCCGTCGGCGGGCTCGATCTTGACCACGCTGCCGTCGAGGAGGACGCCGAGCACCGGGGCGTGCCCGGGCAGGATGCCGAGCGAGCCCTCGATGGTCTGCGCGACCACCATCTTGGCATCGCCGGACCAGATCTCGCGCTCCGGCGAGACCAGCCCGACCTTCAGGGTTGCCACGTCACAATCCTCCGATTACTGGAGCGGTTCCGGCGCGGCCGGGCCCCGGAGCCCGGAACCCGGCCGCGCCGGAGCGGATTACTTCTCCAGCTCCTTGGCCTTCTTTTCGACGTCCTCGATGCCACCGCACATGAAGAACGCCTGCTCGGGGATGTGGTCGTACTTGCCCTCCGCGATGGCCTTGAAGGACGCGACCGTCTCGTCCTTCGGCACCGTCACACCGGGCTGGCCGGTGAACTGCTCGGCCACGTACATCGGGTGCGACAGGAAACGCTCGATGCGCCGCGCCCGGTTGACCGTGACCTTGTCCTCTTCGGAGAGCTCGTCGATACCGAGGATCGCGATGATGTCCTGCAGCTCCTTGTACTTCTGCAGGATCCGGATCACTTCCTGGGCGACCTCGTAGTGCTCGTTCCCCAGCACCTGCGGGTCCATGATCCGCGAGGAGGAGTCGAGCGGGTCCACCGCCGGGTAGATGCCCTTCTCGGTGATGGCCCGGGAGAGCGTCGTGGTGGCGTCCAGGTGCGCGAACGTGGTGTGCGGCGCCGGGTCGGTGATGTCGTCGGCGGGCACGTAGATCGCCTGCATCGAGGTGATCGAGTGACCGCGCGTCGAGGTGATCCGCTCCTGGAGCACGCCCATCTCGTCCGCCAGGGTCGGCTGGTAGCCCACCGCGGACGGCATGCGCCCGAGCAGCGTGGAGACCTCCGAGCCGGCCTGGGTGAACCGGAAGATGTTGTCGATGAACAGCAGCACGTCCTGGTTCTGGACGTCCCGGAAGTACTCGGCCATCGTCAGCGCCGACAGCGCGACCCGCAGACGGGTGCCCGGCGGCTCGTCCATCTGGCCGAACACGAGCGCGGTGTCCTTGAGGACGTCCGCCTCGTCCATCTCCACCCAGAGGTCGTTGCCCTCACGGGTGCGCTCGCCGACGCCCGCGAACACCGAGGTGCCGCCGAAGTTGCGGGCGACACGCCGGATCATCTCCTGGATGAGGACGGTCTTGCCCACGCCGGCGCCGCCGAACAGGCCGATCTTCCCGCCCTTGACGTACGGGCAGAGGAGGTCGATGACCTTGATGCCGGTCTCCAGCATCTCGGTCTTCGACTCCAGCTGGTCGAACGCCGGGGCCTTGCGGTGGATGCCCCACCGCTCGTTGATCTCCAGGGAGGCGGTGGGAACGTCCAGCGTCTCGCCCAGGGCGTTCCACACGTGGCCCTTGGTGACGTCGCCGACCGGAACCGAGATCGGCTTGCCGGTGTCGACGACCGGAGCGCCGCGGACGACGCCGTCGGTGGGCTTCATCGAGATGGCCCGGACCATGTTGTCGCCGAGGTGCTGGGCGACCTCCATGGTCAGGGTCTGGGCCTCGCCGCCCAGGTCCGACTCCACGTGGAGCGCGTTGTAGATCTCCGGGATGGCGTCGGCGGGGAACTCCACGTCGACGACCGGGCCGATGACACGGGCGACGCGCCCGGTCGCGGTCGCCGTCTCTACTGGTGCAGTCATTAGTTACTCCCCGCCAGAATCGGCAAGCGCGTCAGCGCCACCGACGATCTCGCTGATTTCCTGGGTGATCACGGCCTGCCGCACCTGGTTCATCTGGCGCGTGTAGACCTCGACCAGTTCATTCGCGTTGTCGGTCGCCGACTTCATCGCCCGCTGCACCGACGCCTGGAACGACGCCGCCGACTGCAGCAGCATGTGGAAGATGCGGCTCTCGACGTAGTTGGGCAGCAGCAGGTCCAGCGCGGCCTGCGCCGACGGCTCGAAGTCGTACGCCGGCGGCACCTTCACGTCCAGCCCCGTGCCCTCCTGGATCTCCAGGGGCATGAGCCGCGTGACCCGGACCTCCTGCGTCAGCCGCGAGACGAACTCGGTGTAGACCACGTGGATCTCACCGACGCCGCCCTCCGCGTCCGTCTTCAGGAAGTCCTCGGTCAGCCGCCGCCCGATCCGCTCCGCCGAGGCGAAGTCGGGCCGGTCGGTGAAGCCCGACCAGGACTCCTGGATGTGCCGGTCGCGGAACCGGTACCAGGTGATGCCCTTGTTGCCGATCACGTACGGGACGGGCTCCCGCCCGGACTCCCGCAGCCGCGTGATCAGCGCCTCGGCCTCACGGATGACGTTGACGTTGTACGCGCCGCAGAACCCGCGGTCGCTCGTCACGACGAGCACCGCGCTGCGGTTGTCGGTCGGCTGCTCGTGCAGCAGCGGATGATCGACACCGACGTGGTGGCTCACCAGCGCGGACAGGGCCTGCGTGATCCGGTCGGCGTACGGCTTGGACGCCGCCACCGCCTGCTGGGCCTTGACGATCCGCGAGGTGGCGATCATCTCCTGCGCACGAGTGATCTTGGCGGTCGACTTGACCGACCTGATCTTCTGCCGGAGTTGGCGAACCTGGGCCATCGCCCGTCAGCCCTTCTTGACGCGGGTGATCGTCTCCTGGCCGACGGCCTCTTCGTCGATCGCCTCGACGGTCTCCTCCGTGACCAGCAGCTCACCCTCGCTGGTCTGGAAGCCCTTCTTGAAGGAGGCCATCGTGCGCTCGAGCGCGGCCAGGCCGTCGTCGGACAGCTGCCCCGTCTCGCGGATGGAGGTCAGCAGACCGCCCTCCTCGCGCGCGACGTGGTCGAGGAACTCGCGCTCGAACCGGCGGATGTCGCCGACCGGGACGTCGTCCAGCTGGCCGGACGTGCCCGCCCACACCGACACGACCTCCTGCTCGACCGGGAACGGGCTGCCCTGCGGCTGCTTCAGCAGCTCGACCAGGCGCGCACCGCGCTCGAGCTGCGCCCGCGACGCGGCGTCCAGGTCGGACGCGAAGGCGGCGAACGCCTCCAGGTCACGGAACTGCGACAGCGCCAGCTTCAGCGAACCGGCGACCTTGCGCATCGCCTTGATCTGCGCGGAACCGCCGACTCGGGACACCGAGATACCGACGTTGATGGCCGGCCGGACGCCCTGGTTGAACAGGTCCGTCTCCAGGAAGCACTGGCCGTCGGTGATCGAGATGACGTTCGTCGGGATGTACGCCGACACGTCGTTGCCCTTGGTCTCGATGATCGGCAGACCCGTCATCGAACCGGCGCCCAGGTCGTCCGACAGCTTCGCGCAGCGCTCCAGCAGACGCGAGTGCAGGTAGAAGACGTCGCCCGGGTACGCCTCGCGGCCCGGCGGGCGGCGCAGCAGCAGCGACACCGCGCGGTAGGCCTCGGCCTGCTTCGACAGGTCGTCGAAGACGATCAGGACGTGCTTGCCCTGGTACATCCAGTGCTGGCCGATCGCCGACCCCGTGTAGGGGGCGATGTACTTGTAGCCGGCCGGGTCGGACGCGGGGGCCGCCACGATCGTGGTGTACTCCAGCGCGCCGGCCTCCTCCAGGGAGCGGCGCACGTTGGCGATCGTCGAGCCCTTCTGGCCGACCGCGACGTAGATGCAGCGGACCTGCTTGCTCGGGTCGCCCGACTCCCAGGCTTCCTTCTGGTTGATGATGGTGTCCACGCAGACGGTCGTCTTGCCCGTCTGGCGGTCACCGATGATCAGCTGGCGCTGGCCGCGGCCGATCGGCGTCATCGCGTCGATCGCCTTGATGCCGGTCTGCAGCGGCTCGCCCACCGACTGCCGCTGCACGACGCTGGGCGCCTGCAGTTCCAGGGCACGACGCTCGGTCGTCTCGATCTCGCCCTTGCCGTCCAGGGGGTTGCCCAGCGAGTCCACGACGCGGCCGAGGAAGCCGTCGCCGACCGGAACCGAGAGGACCTCGCCGGTCCGGCGGACCTTCTGGCCCTCCTCGATGCCGCTGAATTCACCCAGGACGACGGCGCCGATCTCGCGCACGTCCAGGTTCAGAGCCAGGCCGCGGGTGCCGTCCTCGAACTCCAGGAGTTCGTTCGCCATCGCGGAGGGCAGCCCCTCGATGTGGGCGATGCCGTCGCCCGAATCGACGACGGTGCCGACCTCTTCGCGCGCGGCGGCCTCGGGCTCGTACGACTGGACGAAGCGCTCCAGCGCGTTCCGGATCTCATCCGGACGGATCGTCAGCTCCGCCATGATTCCTCTCTTGCTCCCTTTGGGGTCAGCTCTGCCGGCCTCAGCCGGTGCCGAGCCGCCGGCGGACGTCGTCCAGCCGTCCGGCGATCGTGCCGTCGATGATCTCGTCCCCGATCTGGATCGACAGTCCGCCGATCGTGGACGGGTCGAGCTCGATGTTCAGGTGTACCTCGTGGCCGTACGCTGCGGCGAGCACCGCCGCGAGCCGCGTCCGCTGCGGTTCCGAAAGCGCGACCGGCGTGCGGACCAGCGCCACCAGCCGCTGCCGGCGCCGGGTGACGAGCTTGCCGTACTCGGCGAGGCCCCTCTCCAGGCTACGTCCTCGGGGCCGCAGAACGACCTCGGTGACCAGGGCCGATGTGGCCGCGGTGACCTTGCCGTCCAGCAGTTCGCCGAGGAGCCCGGCCTTCCGGTCGTCCGGCAGGGCGCGGTTCGTCAGCGCGGCGCGCAGCTCCGCCTCGCCCTCGACGAGCCGGGAGAACCGGAAGAGCTCGTCCTCCAGGTCGTCGATCCGCCCGTCCGCCTCGGCGCGGGCGGCCTCGGCGGAGACCGCGAGGACCTCCACCGCGTCCGCCAGCTCCGAGGGCGTGGACCAGCGCAGCGCGACGACGTCGGCGACCAGCCCGAGAGCGGCCGGTGAGACCTTGCCCTCCAGCAGGATCCGGACGAGCTGCGCCTTGTCGGCGCCGTCCCGCGACGGGTCCGACACCGCCCGCCGCAGCCCGTGCTCGCGGTCGATCAGGTGCAGCACCGAGAACAGGTCGCCGCCCAGCCGGGCCAGGTCGGCGTCACCGGAGGCGACGACCGCCTCCAGCCGCTCCCCGGCCTCGGCCAGCGACGCCCTGCTCACCGCTCCCGTGATGGTCATGATGTGATCTGCTCCTGCGTGCGAGCGCGGCCCTCGAGCTCTTCGAGGAACCGGTCGACCACCCGGCTCTGGCGGGCGCTGTCCTCGAGGGACTCGCCCACGACGCGACCCGCGAGGTCGACCGACAGCGTGCCGATCTCGGCGCGCAGCGCCGCGAGGGCCTGCTGCCGCTCCGCCTCGATCTCGGCCTTGGCGGCCTCGGTGATTCGGTTCGCCTCGACCTGAGCCCGCTCCTTGGCCTCCGCGATGATCGCGGCGGCCTGCTCCTCGGCCTTCCGGCGCGCCTCGGACGCGTCGACCGCGGCCTGCTTCTCCCGGGCCTTGTACTCCTCGAGCGTCGCCTTGGCCTTGGCCTGGGCCTCCTCGGCCCGCCTGAGGCCCCCCTCGATCTGGTCGGACCGCTCTTCGAGGGTCTTCTGGATGCGCGGGGTGAGGATCTTGCCGACGACGATGAGGACGACGAGGAACGAGAAGATCCCGACGACCAGCTCGTACGAGTGCGGAAGCAGAGGGTTGTTCTCCTCCGCCGCGAGGACGGAAGTCGCTGTGATCATGTCTACAGCCCCTCCTCAGGGTGAAGCCTGGTCAGATGCCCTGGAAGATGAACGGCGCGACCAGGCCGATGAGGGCCAGCGCCTCGGTGAGGACGAAGCCCAGCATCATGTTGGTACGGATGACGCCGGTCAGTTCGGGCTGGCGGGCGATCGCGTTGACGCCCTGGCCGAAGATGATGCCGACACCGATGCCGGGGCCGATGGCGGCGAGGCCGTACCCGATCGCGGTGACGTTGCCTTCGACGGCGGCGAGCACTCCCGTCATGGGTTCTTTCCTTTTCTGTCGGCCGGCGGAGTGTCCGCCGGTCTGGCTTATCGAGGATGTCTGTTTGGGCCGCGCCGCCGGGGGGCAGAGCGACACCGTGTGGCCTTTAGTGGTCCGCGTGCAGGCCGCTCTGGATGTACATGGCGGCCAGCATCGTGAACAGGAACGCCTGCAGGAACTGGATGAGCAGCTCGAACGCGGTCATGACGATGGTGACGATCACGCCGATGATGCCCACCCCGAACCCGAGCGCCGTGGGCTTCTCGATCAGGAACCAGAAGCCGACGAGGCTGAAGAACGCCAGGATCATGTGACCGGCGAACATGTTGGCGAAGAGCCGCACCGCGTGGGTGAAGGGCGCCAGGACGAAGGTCGACAGGTACTCGATCGGCACCAGCAGGAAGTAGACGGGCTTGGGCAGGCCCTTGGGGATCAGGTTCGTGAAGTACTTGACCGGCCCCTGGTGCTTCATGCCCAGGTAGACCTTGATGAAGTAGATGAAGATCGCCAGCACGGCCGGGAAGGCGATGTGCGAGGTGATCGGGAACTGGATCACCGGGATCACCGCGAAGATGTTCCAGACCCATACCAGGAGGAACACCGACATCAGCAGCGGCATCCAGCGCTCGGTGTTCTTGCCCAGGAACGGGCGCGCGATCTGGTCGCGGACGAACACGTAGCCGAGCTCGCCGATGTTCTGCACGCCCCGCGGCACGAGCTTCGGCTTGGCGAACGCGCTCCAGCAGAACACGCAGACGACCAGCGCGCCGACGATGGCGAACAGCACCGGCTTGGTGAGCCACCAAGGGCCGCCGGCGAAGAGCGGCGGGAATTCGAAGATCTCGGGCCCCGGGGCCTGGAACTCCCCCCCACCGGTGGAGGCGAGGACCGTCTGCGCGTTCACGCGGCGTTCCCTTCATCAATGTGGCGATGGTTCACGAAGGCTTCCTCGGCGGCGGGGCCGCTCAGGCGGAATGGCGACCGTACTTCACGTAGACCAGGTAGATGGCGAGCGCGACGCCGATGACCAGGCCGATCGGCGTGATCCACGCCTGTCCCGTCCACTTGGCCAACAGCCATCCGAGCCCACCCCAGATGGCCATCCCTGACAGGAGGTAGCTGGGCACGGACCAGGCGGCGTCGGCGAATTCCTGTTGCCCGTCCTCCGGCCGACGCTTCTGCTCGCTCATCGCGCTCCGGACGATAGCAGGCCACCATGGCGGTGGTCATATTGGAGTAGTCCCCGGCGGCTGGTCGCGGCGTCGACCGTGCGGCCGGCACCGTGCGTGATGCTCTCATCACGGAGCCTTGTCCAGGGCGCCCTCGGGCTCGTCAATGTATGGCCTCCCCCGCTGCAGCGTGACCCGGAACTCCGCCGCGATCCACGTCAGGGCCAGTCCGATGACCGTCCAGCCGAAGACCGTCGTGTTCCAGAGCGACACCCCGTCGATGAGCGTGACGACCACCATCACCACGAGGATCTTGACGACGTAGCTGGCCAGCGCGGCGAGCATCATCGTCTGCGCGGAGATGCGGCCCGCCCACGACACCACCACGGCGCTGAGGGAGAAGAAGGCGATCACCACGACCGCGGCCAGCGCCGCGCCGAAGAGTCCCTTCGTGCCCGCGGTCAGCAGGCCGATCAGGACGGCACCCACGCCGACCAGTGCGGTCGGGATCGCGGCGCCGCGGAGCATCCGGGCGTCGGAAGGTTGCATGAGGGCTCCGGCTGGTCACGTTGTGTGTTCGTCTCTTGTTCGTGAAAGGTATCACAAGCGTCCGGAATGTCGGCAATTACCCTCTAGGTAATGCGATGCCCGGCATGCTCGTGACTCCCCGACGGCCCAACGGCGCGGGACGTCCGCCGAGGTCGGGGGCGCCGGCACCGCGGGGGGACACCCGGGCGGGGTGCCGACAGAGCCGACCTTAAGCGAACACGCCGAGTGACATGACCCCGGACGCCCGATCGTTACCGGCGAGTCACCTGGAGGCCCGCAGAGCAGGGGGCTCCGTTCGCCTTCGGGTGGCGCAAATCACGGAACCGGATTCGGTTACGGGGACCGGCCGCGGGGGCCCGGTGGGTCGGGCGGGCCGCGTCAGACCGGCATCCTGGTGCGCATCGCGGACTCGGCGCCGTCCCCGGCGTCGTCCGCTCCGGACGGGTCCTTGCGCCGGCGGCGCCGCCCGCGTCCCGGGCCGGCCAGCACGAGCACCACCCCGCCGACCGCCACGACCAGCGTGACGCCGAGGGTGATCCAGGCCGCGTCGAAGATCGCCAGCCCGACCAGGCCGGACGCCAGCAGCCCCACCCAGAAGTACATGATCAGCACGGCGCGGCGGGTCGAGTGGCCCAGTTGCAGCAGCCGGTGGTGCAGGTGCTGCTTGTCCGGCGAGAACGGCGACCGGCCCTGGTTCGTGCGGCGCCACACCGCCAGCAGCATGTCCATGAACGGCACCGCCGCGACGGCCGGGACCAGCAGCAGCGGCACCCAGAACGGGAACAGCCCGTTCGCGAGGACGGCCGGGTCGAACTGCCCCGTCAGCATGATCGTCGACGCGCTGAGCAGCAGCCCGATGAGCATCGACCCCGTGTCGCCCATGAAGATGCGGGCCGGGCTGAAGTTGTGCGGCAGGAAGCCCGCGCAGATCCCGAACAGCACCGCCGCCGTCAGCGTCGCGCTCGTCAGCGTCGTCATGCCGTTCGCCTTCGACAGCAGGTACGCGTACGAGAACAGCGCGAGCGCCGCGATGCCCACGACCCCCGCCGCCAGGCCGTCCAGCCCGTCGATGAAGTTCACCGCGTTGATGGTCGCGACCACGACGAACACCGTCAGCGGCACCCCGTACGCGGGCGGCAGCGACAGCGACTCCCCGTTCGGCAGCGGGATCACGTAGATCTGGATGCCCTGCATGATGAAGATCCCGGCCGCGGCGACCTGCCCCGCGAACTTGGTGAGGGCGTCGACCTCCCACCGGTCGTCGGCGATGCCGACCAGCACGATCAGCCCGCCCGACAGCAGCAGCGCCTTCGCCACCGTGATGTCGCCGTCCTGCAGGACCTTGCGCATCTCCGGCAGCCCCGTCGCCACGACCAGCGCGGCCACCATCCCGCCGAACATCGCGAGCCCGCCCAGCCGCGGCGTCGGGATCACGTGCACGTCCCGGTCGCGCGGGACGGCCTGCGCGCCGAACCAGACGGCGAACCGGCGCACCGAGGGAGTCAGCACGTAGGACACGAGGGCGGCGACCAGGATGGTCAGCAGGTACTCCCGCACGCCCTTGCGCCTCCCCTCGCCGGTCTCCTCGCCGGCCCGAACGGGGCCCGCGCGCGTCCGCCGCACGCGTCCCTTGATACGTAGACGGCCGTCCGGGGCGATCAGTTCGCCCCGCGACCGACCAACTGTAATCCCATCTCGCGCCCGCCCGCGTGCCTTACGCGTCTCTTCCCCGGTGAGCGAGAACGATTCCGGCGCCCACCGTGAGGAGCGCGAGCCCCGCCAGGGACGGGTCTCCCAGCGAGAACGCCCACGGCCCGCGGGCGGCCACGTCGTTCCCCGCGTCCGCGACGACCAGCAGGACGCCCGCCGCCGCCAGCCCCGTCCCCGCGCGGCGGTGCGGCGGCCGCCGCACCGCCAGCGCCGCCGCGCCCAGCGCCAGGACCAGCAGCGCCGTCCCCAGCCACGTCCCCGCCCAGTGCGGGCGCGCGTACGCGGGCGGCGGCGCCGTCACCGCACGGTCGGGCAGCCGCACCCGCACCCGTATCCCCTCGCCCGCCGCCAGCCCGCTCTGCGTGAAGTCGATCGCGTACCGCCCGTCCCGGTCCGCCGCGCAACCGACGCTCGCGCCCGGCCTGCCCGCCCGGCACCGCACGTCCCGCAGCCGCACCGGCGCCTCGACCCGCACCGCCGCGTGCTCGATCGGGACGTCCCACCCCGTGCCGATCGCGTCCCAGCCGAGCTCGTCGAACCCGGCGCGCGGCGTGAACGCCCGCAGCACGTCGTACTCGATCACGTACGCCTGCCGCCCGCGCACCTCCGGCCCCCGGGTGCCGACGCCGATCCGCAGCTCGTGCCCCAGCTTCGTCGTCCGCACCCGGGCCGGCGCCCCGGTGGACGAACTGGCGCGCACGTCCCGGACCTCGTACAGGCGATCGCCGTCGCGGTACCGCAGCCGCCGCACGATCCCGTGCCCGCCGCCGGCGAAGTCGAACGTGATCGTCTCCCGCACGTGCAGGATCCCGTCCGCCCGCAGGGTCAGCACCACGTCGTAGGTCGGGATCCGCGGCCGCACCGCCGGGTCGGCCGCGGCGGGCACGACCAGCAGCGCCACCAGCAGCACGCCCGCCCCGATCGCGGGCCCCCGGACACGGCCACGCACGTCTCGCATCGTCGCATCGCTACCCGTCCGCCGAGGCCCCAACGCACCGATGTCCCGATTGCCCCGGTTCTGGCGGACGGTTTCGGGGGCGGGCGGCCCTCAAGGGGGCTTGCGGGGCCGTGAGCGCGTCCGTCCCGCGCCTTACCCGGCGTCTCGTAGGTAGAGCGGACCCGGGACACTCTCCCGCCTCCACGCCTTTCAGGGCCGGGTAAGACGGTCGCGCTCGCGGCCGCGCGGCCTACGAAGCAAGGGCCTCGGCGCGCCCCGAGGACGTCGGGACGGCACGGCCCGTGCGGGCCCGGTGCCGGGCTATCGCCTGTCGTCGGCCGGGGACGGAGCCGAGGGCTTCTCCCCGTCGTCCGGCACCGCGTCCTTCGCCGGCGACCCGCCCTCGGACGTCCCGTCCTCCGAAGCCTCCGCGGCGGCGGCCTCCGGCCCGTCCTTCGGCTCGTCCTTCGTGAGGGACGGGGCGGCCTCGGCCTTCGGCGCGTCCTCCGGCGCGTCCTTGGTCAACGAAGGGGCGGCGGACTCCTGCGGCGTGCCCTTCGGCTCGTCCTCCGGCTCGTCCTTGGCGAGGGACGGGGCGGCCTCGTCCTTCGGCGCGGCCTTCGGCTCGTCCTTCGTGAGGGACGGCGTCGCGGGGGCGTCCGGCGGCTCCGCCGCGTCCTCGCCACGGGTGTTCGCGGACGTGTCCTTCGTGAGGGACGGCGGCGCGGCGTCGGTGTCGGCGCCGGCCTCGGTGTCGGTCTCGTCGTCGCGTTCGGCCTCGTCGTCGGGTTCGGCCTCGTCGTCGGTGAGCAGGATCCCGACGACGGCGCGGATCTTCTCGACCGGGACGGCGCCCGCGCGCAGCAGGCGCGGGACCGAGCCGGTCAGGTCGACGATCGTCGAGGCGTCGCCGTGTCCGGACGCGCCGCCGTCCAGGTAGACCGCGACGGACTCGCCGAGCATCTCCTCGGCCTCCGCGGCGGTGCGCGCGGCGGGCGAACCGCTCAGGTTCGCGCTGCTGACCGCGAGCGGGCCGGTCTCCTTGAGCAGTTCGACCGCGAGCTCGTGCATCGGCATCCGCACCGCGACCGTGCCCTTGGTCTCCCCGAGGTCCCACAGGAGGCTCCGGTTCGCGCGGCACACGAGCGTCAGCCCGCCCGGCCAGAACTCGTCGATCAGGTCCTGCCCGTACGGGCCGAGGTCCTCGACGAGCGCGGTGGCCGCGCGCACGGACCCGACCAGGACCGGCGGAGGCATCTCCCGGCCGCGGCCCTTCGCCTTCAGCAGCGCCGTGACCGCCGGGGGCGTGAACGCGTCGGCACCGACGCCGTACACCGTGTCCGTCGGCAGGACGATCAGCTCTCCGCGCCGCACCGCCGAGACCGCCTCCGCGATCCCCCGCGTCCGCTCCATCGGGTCAGCGCAGTCATAACGTCGGCTCACGACCCCAGTTTCCCACGCCCCGCCTCCCGCTCGGGCCGCTTCGGCCGTCACGGCGGCGCCGGGACGTCAGTCGGCGACCATGCGGGCGGTGACGAACCGGTCCCGGTCGGTGAGGTCGCGGCGGTTGCGGACGTCGCGCCAGCCGTTCTCCTCGGGGAACGTCCAGTAGACGGCGTTGCCCTGCAGGTCGCTGTGCTCGACGGCGACGTGGCCGCCGGGGCGCAGCAGCCGGCGCGCGGTGCGCTCGACGACGCGGACGGCGTCGAGACCGTCGTCGCCGCCGCCCCACAGCGCCGCGGCCGGATCGTGGTCGCGGACGTCCGGCGGGACGTACTCCCACTCGCTCATCGGGATGTACGGGGGGTTGCTGATGACGAGGTCGACGGTGCCGTCCAGTTCCGGCAGCGCGGTCGCGAAGTCGCCCAGGTGCAGCCGGACGCGGCCGCGCTCGTCCAGTTCCTCGATGTTGCGGGTGGCGTGGACGAACGCCGTCGGGTCCTTCTCCACCGCGTGCACGCGCGCGCGGGGGGCCTCCAGGGCGATCGACAGGGCGATCGCGGCCGATCCCGTCCCGAGGTCGACGACGAGGGGGTCGCGGACGTCCATGTCCCGCAGCGTCTCGAGGGCCCAGCCGACCATCACCTCGGTCTCGGGGCGCGGCACGAACACGCCGGGGCCGACCTTCAGCTCCAGGTACCTGAAGAACGCGCGTCCGGTGATGTGCTGCAGCGGCTCGCCGGCCTCCCGCCGCGCGACGAACTCCCAGAACCGGGCGTCGAACGCGCCGTCCGGGACGCCGTGCAGCTCGGACCGCTTGACGCCGTGGACGGCGGCGGCGAGCTCCTCGGCGTCGGCGCGCGGGGAGGCGGCCCCCGCCTCGGCGAGCCGCGCGGTCGCCCTGGCGATCTCGTCGAGCAGCAGCGTCATGATTCCTGGGCTTCGGCCAGCCGGCGTTCCATGTCGGCGTCGACGAGCGCCTGCGTCACGTTGTGCAGGTCGCCGTCCAGCACCTGGTCGAGGTTGTAGGCCTTGTACCCGACCCGGTGGTCGGAGATCCGGTTTTCCGGATAGTTGTAGGTGCGGACCCGTTCGGAGCGGTCCACCGTGCGGACCTGGCTCTTGCGTTCGGCCGCAGCCGCCGCGTCCGCCTCCTCCTGCGCGATCGCCAGCAGCCGGGACCGCAGGATGCGCAGCGCCTGCTCCTTGTTCTGGAGCTGGCTCTTCTCGTTCTGGCACGACACCACGACGCCCGTGGGCACGTGCGTGATCCGCACGGCCGAGTCGGTCGTGTTGACGCTCTGCCCACCGGGACCGGACGAACGGTAGACGTCGATCCGCAGATCGTTCGGGTCGATCTGGACGTCCACGTCCTCGGCCTCGGGCGTCACCAGGACGCCGACGGCGCTCGTGTGGATCCGGCCCTGCGACTCCGTCGCCGGGACCCGCTGCACCCGGTGCACGCCGCCCTCGAACTTCAGGCGCGTCCAGACGCCCTCTTCCGGGGAGCCCTTCGCCTTCACCGCGACCGTGACGCCCTTGTATCCGCCGAGGTCGGACGGGTGCGAGTCCAGGATCTCGGTCTTCCAGCCGATCCGCTCCGCGTACCGCAGGTACATGCGCAGCAGGTCGCCCGCGAACAGCGCGGACTCCTCGCCGCCCTCACCGGCCTTGACCTCGAGGATGACGTCCTTGCCGTCGTTCGGGTCGCGGGGCACCAGCAGCCGCCGCAGCCGCTCCTCGAGCTCCTCGCGGCGCTTCTCCAGCTCCGTGGCCTCGGCGGCGAACGCCGCGTCCTCGCCCGCCAGCTCCCGCGCGGTCGCCAGGTCGTCCCCGGCGGCGGTGAAGTCCCGGTAGGTCTCGACGATCGGCTTCAGCTCGGCGTACCGCTTGCCGAGCCGCCGCGCGAGCGTCTGGTCGGCGTGCACGGACGGGTCCGCGAGCCGCTCTTCGATGCCCGCGTATTCGCTGATCAGATCGTCGAGATTCACGCTGTGTCCTGGCCGTTCCGGCCCGGGGACCACTGCCGGCCTCCGGATGCAGGCTTCGGACGGCCCGGAGACTCGGGTCCCCGGACCGTCCCTGGTCGCTGGTGCGCGCGCGTCCTACTTGCCGGCCTTCTTCTTGCCGAAGCGCTGCTCGAAGCGCGCCACCCGGCCACCGGTGTCCAGGATCTTCTGCTTGCCCGTGTAGAACGGGTGGCAGTTCGAGCACACGTCGGCGTGGATGACGCCGTTCGGGGCGGTGCTGCGCGTCTCGAACGTGTTCCCGCACGTGCAGGTCACGGTCGTGACCACGTACTCGGGGTGAATATCGGCCTTCATGGTCTCTCCTCGCTTGAGGCGGTCGCCGGGCGCCCCCGCCTTCGCCTTTGCACGCATGGCGGGCCATGGGAGATGTGGGAGGCGTGAACCGGTACCGCAGCGGTTGCACTCCAAGTGTGCCAGATACCCGAACGTGCCGAGGTCACCGGGCATTCCCGATCCCGGCCCGCCGTCAGCCCCCGGCGCGGCCCAGATAGGTGAGGACGGCCATGACCCGCCGGTGCCCGCCCTGCGCGGGCTGCAGGCGCAGCTTCGCGAAGATGTTGGAGATGTGCTTCTCCACCGCCCCCTCGGTGACGACCAGGTCATCGGCGATCGCGCCGTTCGCCCGTCCCTGCGCCATCAACGCGAGCACCTCGCGCTCCCGCGGGGTGAGCGCCTCGAGCGGGTCCCCGTCCCTGCGCCGCCCCAGCAACTGGCCGATCACCTCGGGGTCGATGACGGTGCCGCCCGCGGCGATCCGCCGCACCGCGTCGATGAACTCGGCGACGTCCGCGACCCGCTCCTTCAGCAGGTAGCCCACACCCTCCGCGCCGCCGCCGATCAGGTCGGTCGCGTACCGCTCCTCCACGTACTGCGACAGCACCAGGATCGGCGTCTCCGGCCGCCGTTCGCGCACCTCGAGGGCCGCGCGCAGCCCCTCGTCCGTGAACGACGGCGGCATCCGCACGTCGACGATCGCCAGGTCGGGCCGGTGCTCCTCGACGATCCCGATCAGCCCCGGGCCGTCCCCGACCGTCGCGACGGTCTCGATCCCGGCGTCGTCGAGCAGCCGGGCGAGCCCCTCGCGCAGCAGCACCGAATCCTCGGCGATCACAACCCGCATCCCCCCATTATCCGCCCCGCCGGACGCCCGGGCGCCCGCCGGGACCGGTCACCGGCGCCGCGCACGTACGGGCGCGGGCGGGCTCGTTCAGGCGCGGGCTCGGGCGGGCGCGGCC